>NZ_KV789084.1:14128-77253 GCF_001807465.1 Actinomyces sp. HMSC08A09
CCCCACCTACCCGAAGTGCACCCGACCCTCATCCAGTAGCACCCCACCCTCGTGCAGTTCGCCCGGACGACGCCGTAAGCCACCACAGTGACCGGGGCAGCCCCCTCCGGCAGGCCGATGCAGCAGCTCTCCCATCCGGCAGACCCACCCCCGACCGGTGTCTTGAGATGTCATGACATCCGAAACTCTCAGAAGTCATGACGCAACACAGGGCCGGTGCGTCTCAGGAGAGGAGGGCCCGAAGCAGATCGAGCCCTACCAGGGCCACCGCGACCGCAACGGTTCCAGCGATCCCCACAGCCTGCCGCTTCCCCCGTGGCGCCCAGGCGTAGATCGCCGAGACGATCCCTCCGACGACAAGCCCACCGAGGTGCCCCTGCCAGGAGATGTTGGCCCCCAGGAAGGAGATGACGGCATTGATCGCCACCAGCGCCACGATCCCCGAGGTGTCTCGCCCGAAGCGCCGTTGCACGATGAACATGGCCGAGAACAGGCCGAAGACCGCTCCCGAGGCGCCCACCGTCAGCGTGAGCCAGGACTCCGTGTTCGGCCAGGAGAGCCAGTAGATCATCGTCGAGCCGCCCAGGGCGCTGAGCAGGTAGACGCAGGTGAAGCGCCACCGCCCGAGCACAGGTTCAAGAGCACCGCCCAGTACCCACAGAGCCCACATGTTGAAGCCGAGGTGCATGTAGTTCGCATGCAGGAAGGCGGTGGTCAGGAACCGCCAGGGCTCGGAGGCGGCCAGTGCCGGCACGAAGCCCAGGCGGAGCTCCAGCGACTGCATCGTCACCTCGGGAATGAAGACCTGAAGCGCGTAGACGACGACGCACAGGCCGACGAGGATCTTGGTGACCAGGGCCCCGGAGGTGACGGTCCCGCCCAGCAGCGTGCGCGCCTGACGTCGGCCGACCTGAGACTGACGAGCACAGTCCACACAGTGCACCCCCACCGAGCTGGGCACCTGGCAGGCGGGACAGGTGGGTCGGTCGCAGCGCTGGCAGCGCACGTAGGCCACCGTGTCCGGGTGCCGCGGGCACACCGGCGGTGCCTGCTGCGGAAACGAGTTCGTCGAGGTCATCGGATGCTCCTGTGCGGATGATCGGGGCTTGAGCGGGTTGGGACGGGTGAACCGGATACGACGACGCCGCCGGGACGCGGGTCCCAGCGGCGTCACAGAGGCGAATCACACCTGATTCCGGTGCTTCGGTAGCGGTGCGGTGGGTGACCCCTCGTTGCTGAGCGGCCACCCCATGCCCTCGTGGAAACTACTCGGTGATGTCCACCGAGGTGATGATGACGTCCTGCACCGGGCGGTCGCGCGGGTCGGTCTCCACAGCGGAGATCGCGTCGACGACGGCGCGGGAGGCCTCGTCGGTGACGGCACCGAAGATCGTGTGCTTGCCCTGGAGCCACTCGGTGGGGGCGGTGGTGATGAAGAACTGCGAGCCGTTGGTGCCCTTGCCCAGGCGGCGGCCGGCGTTGGCCATGGCCAGGACGTAGGGGGCGGCGAAGGTCAGGTAGGCGTCGATCTCGTCGTCGAAGACGTAGCCGGGTCCTCCGGTACCGTCACCCAGCGGGTCACCGCCCTGGATCATGAAACCGGGGATGACACGGTGGAAGATGACGTTGTCGTACAGCGGGGCGTGGGACTCCGCGCCGGTGCGTGGATCCGTCCACGCCTTCTGGCCGGTAGCCAGCCCCACGAAGTTGGAGACGGTCTCAGGAGCCTGCTCGGGGTAGAGCTCCAGGCGGATATCACCGAGGTTGGTGTGAAGAGTCGCTTCCATGAGTGACATGGTGGCACGGTCGCGGGCCCATCGGCATGAACCCCTCAGTGGTGCGCGGTGCTGTTCACCCCAGGCAAAACGGCTGGACATCGTGTGGGCCAGGCCGCGCCGGGGTGCGACCATTGGTGCACGTTGCACAACGACCGTCTGTATCCGTTTCCTACCTGGGAGGCAACCATGTCCTGCCTGACGAAGACATGCTGCGACAAGAAGCTCGACACCACTCATCTGCGCAAGGAGGCAGCAACCCTTGCCGGATCCGTCGTCGGCCAGGCTGAGAAGGCCGCCCTGTGGGCTGCTCCGCACGTCAGCAAGGCCGCCGGGGGCGTGGCCCGCGCCGCCAAGGACGCACAGGAGCGTCTGGAGCCGGTGGTCCACGAGGCCCGCTACCGGGTTGTCGAGGACTACATCCCGCGTGCGCAGCGCGCCGCCGTGGCTGCCCAGGCTGCTGCAGGTACGGACGGTACCCTGACAGAGCGCGCCCAGCGCGTGGCTGTTGCCGCAAAGTCCGCCGCATTGGAGGTTCCCGTGAAGAAGCAGAAGAAGCACCGCGTGCTCAAGACCCTGGGTTGGCTCGCCGTCGCCGGCGCGGCCGCTGCCGGCGCCTATGTCGTGTGGCGTCGTAGCCAGCCCGTTGAGGACCCGTGGGCCGAGGAGTACTGGGCCGACTCCACCGAGGATGAGGCCGGCTACGGCATCAGCCCCGAGGACGCTCAGGCCTGACCGCCCCCTCAGAATTCACGACGGCGCCGCTCTGGACATGACCCAGCGCGGCGCCGTCGTTGTTCCAGTTCTCATCCCATGGCAGTTTCCATGGCACTTTCCATGGCGCTGCCGCAGCGACCGACGCCTGCCGGCCGCCGTGGCGAGGGCCAGCCGATCAGGCCCGGTGACGGTGGACGCGGAATCCGGGGCCGATGTCGCCGGCCGGGACCATCTCGGCCAGGGAGGCGGGGTCGCTCAGTGAACTCGCCGCGATGAAACCGGTGATGGTGTCCACGCCGTAGTCGAGGAGCACCGGGTTGAGTGGCGTCGATGGCCCCACCAGGACGGTGTGCGCCTGGCGGGAGAGCTCGATGAGACGCGGCGCGGTCTTGTTGACGAAGCTCGATGAGGAGATGAAGACGAGGTCGCACTCGGGCAGGACGTACTCGCAGGCGCTGTCCGGCCAGTCGCCGGGCTGAAGGTTGCGCTCGAGGCAGATGTACTCGCCGGCGCCGGCCAGTGCGGCCTCGGCGAAGGGGAAGTGCCCGATGACTGCGACTCTCTTGCCGACGATCATCTCCCGGTAGGGGTCGAAGACTTGGCGCCAGGTCAGTCCCTCCCCGGTGGGTTCGAAACCGTTGTCCGCAGCCGTCTGCTCGCGCGAGTACCAGGAGTTGATGGCGGCCTGGCCGATGCTGGCCTCAGCCAGGTTCCAGGACTTCGCCAGGGCGCCGACGTCGCGCAGTGGCCGTCCCTCGAGCGGCCCGTCGTTGAGGGCCGGGCGGCTGCGCACATCCATGGTCCAGGCCGTGCCGACGCCGCCGGCGGAGTTGAGGACGCGGCTCCAGCGGGGCCCCTGTCCCGCTGTGCGCACGACGACGTCGTCGGGCAGTCCGTCAAGAAGCGCGTCGTAGATCTCCCATGGTTGTGACATGACCTCATCCTTCTGCAACCGGGCGGTGACTGAGCCTTACCTATCCTAAGCAGTCCCGTCCGACGGCGCAGCCCTTCACCCCAGTGCCTCAGCGACCCCTCGCGGCATCGCCTCAGCGCAGACAGAACCGGGCGCCGCTGCCCGAGCACCGCTGCCCGCACAATGAGCGCACGTACAATGAGCGCACCGGAAGAATACTAATGCGTCACTTTCCGACCGATGACGCAATTCATTGGTGAGACTCAACCGTGACGTTGATTGCTGTTGAGTTGCAGGAAACTCACTGTGTTTCTCTGTGGAATTCCTTAATGCTACCGTGTCAAGGCCCATGACCCTAAAACTGAGGTAGCGCTTCATGCTTCGCCGATTCTTTGTCCGCTCGCACCGGCGGGAACTGACGTCGTCACGTCAGCCCTCACGCCAGTCTCGTCGGAGACTGAGGAGCGGCGCCGCCATCTCGACGTTTGCCCTGATTGCCGGTGCACTGGGCACGGCAACGCTTCCACTCCCTCCGGCCGAGGCCATTTATGGTAATCCTGCCGGAGGATCGGGAAAATATACCCAGGTGATCGACTGGATCGACTGGAACGAGATGACCAATACCTTGCCCGGGAAAGGCACGAGAATCCTTCCCGACGGAAGCACCGGCGTGGTCTGGTCGACTCCCTCACGGATCTCCGGCGATAAGTGGCGAACCAGTCGATGCACCCTGTCCAATGTGCGCACCACCGCCGTGGGAAAGAACGAGACGGGGCTGCCCACCGACCGGGGCTTAAGTGTCGGATACTATCCGGGTAACTGGATGGGCGACGGCCTGGCTCGCCTTTACAACGACGGCACCAACTACACCGCCGGGGTCGCCAAGAAGCCCTATGCGACCTCGTCAAACCTGCCTCTGGGCATTGCCAACCTGAGGGACTCCTCCACACAGCAGTTCCAGATCGAGTGCAGCGCCTACCTGGTGACCTCCGCCTCCCAGCCTGCGAAGAGCCAGCTGGAGCGTTTCCCCAACAAGGTGGAGGTTCCGATGGAGGGCATGGTCGTCGCCGATGCTGAGGCCTCGAGCTGGCACATCCCCAACGGCCAGAAGGAGTACATCTCCGTTTCCCCGATCCCCTACGTCGCCTCCCAGAACGTCACCTACCGCCTGTTGGAGAGCGCCCGGACACCGGGATGCATCACGAACTCCGTCGTGGGCAAGGTCTCCGTGTCCACCCCTGTTGGTAACCGGCCCGGCATCAAGCTGCGCCCGGACGACGCCGAGTGCAGCGCCAAGGTTCGCAACGGCTACGGCCCCTCCTCGGTCATGCTGCTGAGCAACATGCGCACCGGCTACGTCGAGATCCACGGAGGCGGTCGAGGCGCCGTCGCCTTCGGTGTCGTCTCCTACATGGACTACGGCGACGCGCCTGAGAGCTACGGTGTTGCCGGCAGCGCGTTCCAGCCGGCCTGGAGCGGTGGGGAGCTGTCTGACAGCGGAGAGCGCAACATCGCCCGCGGCAAGGCACCGTATGAGGGCGACGCCGGAGACTGGTACAACCTGAGTGCGGCAACGGACCAGGGCAACGTGGCCACCACGAACTCCGCCGTCGTGCGTCTGGGTGCCCTGACGGACCACGATGACAGCATCACCCACACCGCTGACGCTTCGAGGGACAACACCACGGATATTGATGACGAGGACGCCCTCCCCGCCAACTGGGACCGCGTCATCTGGACCGATATCGGCCAGAAGTGGAGTCAGGAGATCACCTGCTCGGGCAGCAACACCAAGATCGCCGGCTGGGTGGACTGGAACCGGGACGGCGTGTTCTCCGCCGGTGAACGCTCCGCGGTGACCTCCTGCTCCAGCGCCGGTAAGGCCACTGTGACCTGGACCGTCCCCCAGGACGCCAAGCGGAGCACCATCAATGGCAACGGTGCGGCCACCTTCATGCGTCTGCGCATCACCGGCGCCCCGCCCAACGGGCGGGAAGCAGAGGACCCTCAGCCCACTGGCATCGCGGTCAACGGTGAGGTCGAGGACCACCAGGTGCAGGTCCAGCTGCCCAACCTGTCCCTGGTCAAGCAGGTGGACAACACCGCGGCCGGCTCTCTGGGCCTGTCCGCCAAGGACTGGACGCTCACGGCAACTCCCAAGCGCGGTAAGACCGCCTCAGGCGCCGGCGGCTTCGACTCCGCCTACCTGCCCCAGGGCCAGACGGTGCTGTCGGAGTCCTCGTCGTCGCCCAAGTCGGCCGGGTACAAGGCCACGGTCTCCTGCGTGCCACACCCGAACTCGGATATCAGGACTCCGTCGTCGACGGTCAACTCCGCCTCCAAGACCCTGGATCTGGCCACCGGTGAGTGGATGCAGTGCACGATGGTCAACACGGCTCAGCCCGGTCAGGTCGTCTGGAGCAAGGTCGACGACGCCGGCAACCCGCTGGCGGGGACCGTGTTCACGCTGGCCTCCCCGGCGCTCAACGGCGGTCAGAAGGAGGTGACCGACTGCGTCGCCACCGGCGGCAAGGCCACGTGTCCCAACGGCTCGGTGGACCAAGACCCTCGAGCTGGGTTCTTCAAGGTCTCCGGACTCACCTGGGGCGAGTACTCCATCACCGAGACCCAGGCTCCGGCCGGCTACCACCTGTCCTCCACCACCCTGACCAAGACCCTGGACGGATCGGCGCCGGCCGCCGGCACGGACGACGACACCCCCACCCTCGACCTGGGTCAGGTCACCAACAGCCGGATCAAGGGGTCGGCCACCTGGACCAAGACCGATGAGCGCGGCAACCCCATCAAGGGCGCCCAGTGGTCGCTGATTCCCCTTGACTCCAACGGTCGGCCTCAGCCGGACCAGGCCCGCACCATCACCGACTGCGTGGGCACCTGCGCCCAGGGCGGCCTGGACACCGATGCGAACCCCGGCGCCTTCAAGCTGGCGGAGCTGGGCTACGGCTCCTACCGGCTCGTCGAGACCAAGCCGCCGGTCGGCTACGTCCTGGACGCCACCCCCCGCACCATCACCATCTCCTCCCAGGGGCAGGTCGTGGCGCTGGGCAAGATCGCCAACCGCAAGTCGTCGGTGCCCGCCATCCCCTTCACCGGAGGGAGCGCGGCCGACACCTTCCTCATCGCCGGAGGGGCGGTGCTGGGGATCACGGTGCCGGCCATGATGGTCCAGGCCTACCGACGCCGGCGGGCCCTGGACTCATGACTGGACTCATGACCTGAGCGAACCATCGGGACGCACGTGATGGGCCGCAGACACCACGGTGTCTGCGGCCCATCGGCGTCAACCGCATCAGGCCGGATGCCTCACAGGAGCGGCAGGAGGATGTCGGTAACGGCGTCGACGGGCGGGGTGGTTGCCGGGTCGGTGAGGTACTCCTCGATGATCGGATGGTCTCGCGGCTCCTCGCCCGAGCTCGGCAGCCACTGACCGTAGAGCCACCGGTAGGCGGCATGCATCGAGGAGTAGGGGCCGATGTAACGCAGGACCGCGTACCGGCCGGCCGGCACCACCCTTTCTGCAAGACCGTGGGGAATCCTCATACCGGGGTCGACGACGGTTCCAGCCGCCGAGCGCAGATCAGCCGGGGGAACGGCGTCGGGATCGTCCTCATAGATGGCAACCATCCGACTCCCGGATCCCACACGGTCTCTGACTCGGCTGAACGCCCGGCCGATATCCATATAGGAACCACGGTGCTCGGATACGGCAAGTCGATAGCCGCGGCGAGTCTCCACGCGCACCTCCCACGCCGGGTCCTGACTCACCGACGACATCGATCCCGAACCACAACTCGTCACTGGTGAGTCGATCGATGCCGGGCGTCCACCGATGCGGAATCGGCTGGGAGTCGTCCTATATGCGCGGAGAAAGGCTCGACTGAACACTTCGGTGCCGGTGAACCCGGCTTTCCAGGCGATCCGTTCCACCGGCCACGAGGTCTCTGTGAGCATGGCGGCAGCCCGCTCCAGACGGAGACGGCGTACGGTCTGAGCGGCCGTCTCCCCGCGCACCGCCCGGTAGATGCGGTGCCAGTGATAGCGGGAGAACCCGGAGACGTGAGCGAGAGTCTCCAGGCTGAGGTCGTCGTCAAGATGCGTGTAGATGTAGTCGGTGACGACGTCGAGTTGGCGTTGGTACTGCTCGGCCCTCATGTGTCCGAAAGGACCCCGATGGACAGGTGAATCGAGCCGTCCGGAGCGTAGTACTCGTAGTCGGCACGATAGTCACGGGTCAGGTCCTTGCGGGCCCAGACATCCGCCCACGCGTCATAGACACTCTCCGGCCGAGCATCGGCCAGCATGAGGATGTCGCGAGTGGAGTTCGGGATCGTCACAGTCACCTGGCCAGGGGGAACCGAACCTCCGGCCTCGATGCGCCTGCCGATGACGAGGGTGTAGACACCGTCGACATCGTCGCCGGGAGCCTCGTAGTGGGTATAGACCGCATAGATGCCGGGGCCGACGCCGGGCTTCTCGGGTGCGAGGAGCCCGGCGTCGGCAGCGGCCCGCCAGTGAGGGGGAATGGTACGGGCCGCCTCTCGGTTCGATGTCCGAAGAGGCAGGCCAACGACGTCGAAGGAGCCGATCGTTTCTCTCATGCGTTCCATGATGCCCGTATGGCACCCAGAGCTCACTGACGAATCTTGCGGACCTGGACGGGTCGTCAGTCCTGCGAGTGGGTCAAGACAATCTTGCCGGTGGTGGTTCCCGTGCGCACCGCGGAGACGGCCTGAGCGGCCTCCTGGATCGGGAGGCGGTCGGTGACGTGGACACGGAGCTCTCCGGAGGCCACAAGCTCCACCGCACGCCTCAGGTGGCTTCCGACGAGTCCTGGGTTCGCCCGACTGAAGGCCCCGAGGTTGAAGCCGATGACGCCAATGCCCCGCAGCCACAGCGACGTGGTGCTCACCTGCTGGTCCTGCTCCTGGGAGGCGTCCCCCAGCGCGAGGAGCCGTCCTCCCGTACGCAGCAGGTCGAGGCTGAGCAGCCGGGCCGGGCCGGCCACCGGGTCGGCGACGACGTCGAACTGGGCGGGGTCGGCCTCCGCGAGATCCTCGGTCAACCAGGCCTCGTCATAACCCAGGTCCAGGATCTCCTGGCGCTTGGCCTCGCTGCGGGTGACGCCGACGACGCGGCCCGCCCCGAGCAGTCGGGCCACCTGGCCCATCTGCGAGCCGAGGCCACCGGCGGCGGCGTGGACCAGCACGCTCTCGCCGCGACGCAGGTGGGCGATCTCCTCCAGGGCGACGAGCGCCGTCGTCGAGTTCGCCGGAACTGCGGCGGCCAGGACCGGGTCCAGGCCCGCGGGCAGAGGCGTCACGAGCTCCGCGGGGGCCACGGCAACCTGCCCGTAGCCGCCACCTCCGGTGATGGTCAGAGCGACCACGGCGTCCCCAACCCGATAGCCATCCACACCGTCCCCAAGAGCACGGACTCGACCACTCACCTCCAGCCCGGGAGTCCAGGGCAGGTCGATGGCCACGAGGCCCTCGGTGAAGAGCGCCTCAACGTAGCCGACGCCGGCATGGTCCACATCCACGGCGATCTGACCCGGTCCGGGCTCAGGAGTGGGAGCCTCCTGGTACCGCAACCCGGACGCCGGGCCATCGAAGTTGACGATCTGCATGGCCTTCATGAGCAACACCTTCCTGTATCAGTCACCAACACAGTATCAGATACCTGATACATGACACGGAGCAGCCCCGTTGCGATTCGCTGAGCCAGTGGTGATCGTGGGCCCGAGACAGCAGTGATCGTCGATGTCTCGGCCGCTACTCGGCACTGAGGTCGTCGCGCAGGAGGGAGGTGACGCGCCCGAGCATCTCGGTGAGCTGCTGGCGCTCCTTGACGGTGAAGGACTCGGCCATACGCTGCTCGATGCGGCGTGCAACCTTGTCGGCGCGCAGTAGCAGGGCCTCACCCTCGGTCGTGAGCGAGGCGATGAGGACCTTGGCGTGGTCGGAGGAGGGGTGACGGGTGACGAGTCGTTTCTGCTCCAGTTTGGCGATGACGGTGGCCATCGTCTGCGGAGTGACCGCGGCAGCCCTGGCCAGCTGGGCCGAGGACTGCTCGGGCACGTAGTACAGGGAGAGCATGGCCGCGTACTGGGCCACGGTGAGGCCGAAGCTCCTCAGAGCCTGGGTCTTGGCGGCCATCATGGCCTGCTCGGCCGACTTGATGTGCAGGCCGAGCCGGACCCCGGTGTCCTCGATGAGCTCGCGACGTCCTCGCCTCGGGGGCGGAATGTCAACGGTGTGGCTCACGGTGCTCATCCTAGGAGGCGTCGTCATCGGGGAAGAAGATCTCCTCGATGGTCAGGCCGAAGACGCGAGCAATGGTGAAGGCCAGGGGCAGGGAGGGGTCGTAGCGACCGGCCTCCAGGGCGTTGACCGTCTGGCGGGAGACACCCAGCTCCTCGGCGAGCCGGGCCTGGGTCCAGCTGCGCTCGGCGCGCAGGACCTTAAGTGCGTTCCTCACCGGTACCGCCAGGCCGTCCACAATGTTCCGATGATGAAGAACACTCCCCACACCATCACGACCCATGAGGCGTTGAGAAGAGGCAGGCCAACTTCCTCCATAAAACTGTAAGCAATACAAGTGAGAATCGTTCCCGCCGATGAGATGACCAGAGCATCCAGCATTTTCTTCTGCTGCATCTCATCAATCTCTTGGAACATCTTCCTCATCGCCCACGCGCACACGCAGGCTCCGATCATGGGAAGCAGCACAACAATGAATCGCCATAGCGTCCCCTCCACGGAATGGAGCCAGAATCTTTTGGCGAAAATAGCCAGAGAATAAAGCACCATGCCTATGGTGAACCGAACGAGGTAGGCGACGTGTGCTTTACGGTCACTACTCATGATGCCTGTGATGCTAACAGAATCGGAAGCCCAAGACCAAGCACATCAAGACCCCAGTGAGCGACCACCAGCGGCCACAGGCCGCGGCGGCAGCGCCAACGCATACCTCCGAGGAGCAGTCCTCCCAAGAACGTGGTGATGAACCTGGCGAGCTGCGCCCGAGGACTCAATGGCGTCAACGCCGCGTGCTGGAGTGCGAAGAAGAACGCGATAACGACCAGTGCCGCAGCCTTATGGAAACGAGATTCGAGGGCCTCAGCGGCATACCCGCGGTACAAGCCTTCTTCCGCCAGGGCAATCGTCACCGGCATGACGAGCAGGGCCCACCATCCCATCCACACGGGAACGCCATGCAACACTCCTGAGGCGGGCGGATCCCCCTGATAGGCAACCAGAATGCCGATGAAGGTTGAGGCGGAGAATCCGATTTGCAGAATGATGAAGGCCAGCAGTCCCCAGGCGGTACCCGACCAGCTGGGGGCCAGCAGATCGCGCAGGCGACGATCCTGGCGAGCCAGTAGCCGCGAGAGGACGAGCAGAGTGATGACGTCGACAATCACCACCGTCACATTGGCCCACAGCAGGGCCCGGTTATAGCTCCAGTCGACGAAGGGCAGAACGATACCGGTGCCAGCGAAGAGCAGGACGGTTCGCATCAGGAGAAGCACCACCACGCTGCGCCCGGTTCTTATGACGTCAGGCGAGGAAATCATGCCTCAAATATAAAGCGACCTTGTCATCCAGTCAAGGTTACTTTCCATCTCGACGACGTTCCCTCGACCGCCCTGTCGTCATCAGGTACGCACTGCCCAGGGCCGTGCCGGCGATGACCGGGAAGGCGGGGATCACCCATCGGTGGGGGCGCACCTCGACCCCATGAGCTCGCAGCGTCCGCTTCGCGAAGATCCAGAAGGGCAGGACGACCGGCAGCGCCGTCGCCACCCCCGGGGTGTAGCGCCGGGCCAGGGCCGCTGAGCCCAGGTGGCTGAAGGTGTGCATGCCATAGCCGTAGAGCGCGGCCTGGTAGACGGGCGAGCGTCCACGGGTGCGGTAGCCGTCAATGGAGGCAACAGCCATGAGGACACCCATGAGACCGATCCCCAGGTAGACGTGCTCACGCGAGCAGCCGTGACGTCGGATGTCCTCGGGCAGGAAGGGAACCTTGTCGAAAAGCGGGTGCGTCCAGCCGGGCATCGTGGCCAGCTCCTCGAGGTCATGCGCCAGCCATGAGAAGAACAGCCCTCCGGTCGCCAGTGACACCGGATCCATCACGGTCACCTCCGGCACACATTGTACCGACGAGAGAATCCCCGAGGTGGACCACCATCATGGCCCATCTCGGGGAGCGGGGAGTATGAGAAAGCAGTGGTGGAGCCAACGGGACTCGAACCCGTAACCCCCTGCTTGCAAAGCAGGTGCGCTACCAATTGCGCCATGGCCCCTTAGGGAGGGTGGTCACCAGTTCCGTCAGCTGCTAGTCGACGGGGTCGGTGACCTCGGCCCACGCGGCCCGCTCCATGCGGGCCGCCTCGAACCTGAGCCACGCGGCATAACCCGCAGCGGCCAGGAACGAAAAGACCGCGGCTGATACGACTGCACGGTTCCTCATGAAACCTCCTCATCGTCTCACCGCGGACGGTGGGCCTAGCTGGACTCGAACCAGCGACCTCATCCTTATCAGGGATGCGCTCTAACCAACTGAGCTATAGGCCCTTGCGACCGGAGAAGATTAACCTGTCCGGCTATCGCAGACCAAATCCGATCACTCGTCCGCAAGCGTGAGATGGATCCCACCGACGAGGGTGGCGGTGATGTTGTAGAGAAAGGCGCCCAGCGTGGTCAGGGCGGTCACCAGCACGATATCCACCACGGCGACAATCGTGGAGACAGCCAGGGCCCGCGGCAGCTCGAGGTAGGCGACGATCGCGGAGAAGGTGTTGGAGCGCTCACCGGCGACCGTCTTGACGAGCTCCTCGATGGTGGAGAAGACGTGCATGGCGTCGAGCATGAACCACACGACCGCCGTGGCGACGATGAGCATGATGCCCGCGGCGAAGCTGAGCAGGAAGCTCGCCTTCATCACTGACCAGGGGTCGACCCGGGTCAGGGCCAGACGCACGCGGCGCGGCCCGGCGATGGTCTTCTTGCTCTTCTTGCTCTTGCCGCCCGACGCGCTGCCGGAGGCATCCGCGCCACCCACAATGGATGCGGCACCTGCGGACTGCCCACCGTCAGGGGACATGGAAACCGGCTGGCTCATGCTTCGACCTCACTCTCGTTGTCTTCCAACGCTACCGTGTCCGCCGCTGAGTCCGCAGGAGAGTCGCCAGTGTCACCTTCCGGGGCCTGGAGAGCCTGGGCCTGGTCGGTGGAGTCCGCAGAGTCGGCACTCGAGGCGCTATCGGCGGCATCGACCGCCTCCTCCATGTCCCGTTCAGTGTTGCGGGCCACCGCGATGATGCGGTCTCCGGCGTCGGGCTTGGCGAAAGTCACGCCCTGCGTGGTCCGACCGGTCCGCGAGACCTCGACGACGGCGGAGCGGACCACCTTGCCCGAGGCCATGATGCACAGGACCTCGTCACCGGAGTCGGTCACCAGGGCGCCCACGAGGTTACCTCGGGCCTCGACGAGGTTGGCGACCTTGACGCCGAGGCCGCCACGGCCCTTGACGGGGTAGTCGACGACGTTGGTGCGCTTGGCGTAGCCGCCCTCGGTGACGACGAACAGGTCCGCGTCCTGCCAGGAGGGGTCGACGACGTCCATGGCCAGCAGGTAGTCGTCCTCACGGAAGCGCATGCCGGTGACGCCGCTGGTGGCCCGGCCCGTGGGGCGCAGGGTGTCGTCATCGGCGTGGAAGCGCAGCGACTGGCCAGCGCGGGAGACCAGCAGGAGGTCCTGCCCGGTGCTCAGGAGCCGGGCGGAGACGAGCTCGTCGTAGTTGCCCTCCTCGTCCTGGCGCAGGTTGATGGCGATGACGCCGCCGGAGCGGTTGGAGTTGTACTCGCTCAGGCGGGTCTTCTTCACCAGGCCGCGGCGGGTGGCCAGGACCAGGTAGTCGGCCTGGTCGTAGTCCTGGAGCTCCATGACCTGGGCGATCTCCTCGCCGGGTTGGAAGGCCAGGAGGTTGGCCACGTGCTGACCCTTGGAGTCGCGCCCGCCCTCGGGCAGCTCGTAGCCCTTGGCGCGGTAGACACGGCCGTAGTTGGTGAAGAACAGCAGCCAGCGGTGCGTCGTGGTGACGAAGAAGTGGTCGACGACGTCGTCCTCGCGCAGCGTGGCTCCGCGGATGCCCTTGCCGCCGCGGTGCTGGGAGCGGTAGGAGTCGGTGCGGGTGCGCTTGGCATAGCCGGAGCGGGTGATGGTGACGACCACGTCCTCCTCGGGGATGAGGTCCTCCATGCTCATCTCGCCGTCGAAGGGCACGATCCGGGTGCGGCGCTCGTCGCCGTACTTCTCGACGATCTCGGCCAGCTCGTCGGAGACGATGCCCCGCTGGCGCTCCGGGGAAGCGATGATCTCGCGCAGGTCCTTGACCCGGGCGCGCAGCTCCTCGGACTCCTCCTGGATCTTGAGCCGCTCCAGGGCGGCCAGACGGCGCAGCTGGAGGGAGAGGATGGCCTCGGCCTGGGCCTCGTCGACGTCCAGCAGCCCCATGAGGCCGGTGCGGGCCTCCTCGGTGGTGGGCGAGCGCCGGATGAGGGCGATGACGGCGTCGAGGGCGTCAATGGCCTTGAGCAGGCCCTCGAGGATGTGGAGGCGCTCCTCGGCCTTGCGCAGGCGGAAGCGGGAGCGGCGCACGATGACGTCGATCTGGTGGGCGACCCAGTGGCGCACGAAGCCGTCCAGGCTCAGGGTGCGCGGCACCCCGTCGACCAGGGCGAGCATGTTGGCCGGGAAGTTGTCCTGGAGCTGGGTGCGCTTGTAGAGGTTGTTGAGGACCACCTTGGCGACGGCGTCGCGCTTGAGGACGATAACCAGTCGCTGACCGGTGCGCCCGGAGGTCTCGTCACGGATGTCGGCGATGCCGGTGACCTGGCCGTCGCGCACGAGCTGGGCGATCTTGTCGGCCAGGTTGTCGGGGTTGACCTGGTAGGGCAGCTCAGTGACCACCAGGCACTGGCGGCCCTGGATCTCCTCGACGTTGACCACGGCCCGCTGGGTGATGGAGCCGCGGCCGGTGCGGTAGGCGTCCTCGATGCCCCGCCGGCCCAGGATCGTGGCGCCGGTGGGGAAGTCGGGTCCGGGGATCCGCTCGATGAGGGCGTCGAGCAGCTCCTCGCGCGAGGCGTCGGGGTGCTCGAGGTACCACTGGGCTCCGCGGGCGACCTCGCGCAGGTTGTGCGGCGGGATGCGGGTGGCCATGCCGACGGCGATGCCCTCGGAGCCGTTGACCAGGAGGTTGGGGAACCTCGACGGCAGGATGACCGGCTCCTGGTTGCGTCCGTCGTAGTTGTCCTGGAAGTCGACGCTGTCCTCGTCGATGTCCCGGAGCATCTCCATGGCCAGGGGCGCCATCTTGCACTCGGTGTACCGGGGGGCGGCGGGCCCCAGGTTGCCGGGGGTGCCGAAGTTCCCCTGGCCGGCCACCAGCGGGTAGCGCAGCGACCACCACTGGACCAGGCGGGCCAGGGCGTCGTAGATGGCGCTGTCGCCGTGGGGGTGGTAGGTCCCCATGACGTCGCCGACGATGCGCGAGGACTTGGAGAAGGAGGCGGTGGGGCGGTAGCCGCCGTCGTACATGGCGTACAGGACGCGGCGGTGGACCGGCTTGAGTCCGTCGCGCACGTCGGGCAGGGCCCGGCCCACGATGACGCTCATCGCGTAGTCGAGGTAGGAGCGCTGCATCTCCATCTGGAGGTCGACCGGCTGGATGCGCTCGGGGGCGGGTGCGTTCGTCGCTCCCTCGTCGCCGATGATCTCTTCAACTTCGTCGCTCACAGGATTCCTTCGTGTTCAGAGGAGGTCGCCGGCAGCGGGCCGGCGCTTCACGTGTGGCTCGGTACCGCTCAGATGTCCAGGAAGCGGACGTCGGAGGCGTTGCGCTGGATGAAGGAGCGCCGCTGCTCGACGTCGTCGCCCATGAGGATCGCGAAGGTCTCGTCGGCGTCGGCCGCCTCATCGAGCGTGACCTGCTTGAGGATCCGGGTGGTGGGGTCCATGGTCGTCTCCCACAGCTCGTGGTCGTTCATCTCGCCCAGACCCTTGTAGCGCTGGATCCCGCCGTCCTTGGGGAGGCGGCGGCCCTTCTCCTGTCCGGCGGCCAGGAGCTTGTCGCGCTCGGCGTCGGAGTAGGCGAACTCGTGCTCGGCGTTGGACCACTTGAGCCGGTAGAGCGGCGGCATGGCGATGTAGGTGTGGCCGTGCTCGATGAGCGGGCGCATGTAGCGGAACAGGAGGGTCAGCAGGAGGGTGGCGATGTGCTGGCCGTCGACGTCGGCGTCGGCCATGATGACGATCTTGCCGTAGCGCAGCTTGGCGATGTCGAAGTCCTCGCCGATTCCGGTGCCGAAGGCGGTGATGAGGCTGCGGATCGTGTCGGAGGACAGGGCCCGGTCCAGGCGCGCCTTCTCCACGTTGAGGATCTTGCCGCGGATCGGCATGATCGCCTGGTGCTCGGGGTCGCGGCCGCCGACGGCGGAGCCACCGGCGGAGTCTCCCTCAACGATGAAGATCTCGGAGTCCGCGGCGTTCTTCGAGGAGCAGTCGCGTAGCTTGCCGGGCATGGAGGCGGACTCCAGGACGCCCTTGCGGCGGGTGGCCTCGCGGGCCTTGCGGGCGGCCAGGCGCGCGGCGGCGGCCTGGGAGGCCTTGGTGATGATGGCGCGGGCGTCACCGGGGTGGGAGTCCAGCCAGTCGCCGAGCTGGGCGTAGACCGTCTGCTGGACGAAGGTGCGCGCCTCGGTGTTGCCGAGCTTGGTCTTGGTCTGGCCCTCGAACTGCGGCTCGGAGAGCTTGACGGAGATGACGGCGGTCAGCCCCTCACGGATGTCGTCACCGGTGAGGTTGTCGTCGCGCTCCTTGAGCAGGCCCTTGTCCCGGGCGTACTTGTTGACCAGGGTGGTCAGGGCCGTGCGGAAGCCCTCCTCGTGGGTGCCGCCCTCGGTGGTGTTGATCGTGTTGGCGTAGGTGTGGACCGACTCGGAGTAGGCGCTGGTCCACTGCATGGCGATCTCCAGGCTGATGGAGTGGTTCTCGCCCAGGGACTGCTCGGCCTCGAAGTCGATGATCTCGGGGTGGATGAGCTCGGCCTTCTTGGACTTGTTGAGGAAGGCGACGTAGTCGCGCAGGCCGTGCTCGTAGCAGTAGGAGTCGGTGCGGAAGCCGACCTCGGGGGCGTCGGGGGCGGAGTCGTCCCCGGCGATCTCGTCGCCGGCGTCCTGGACGCCGAGGCGCTCGTCGGTCAGGGTGATGCGCAGGCCCTTGTTGAGGAAGGCCATCTGCTGGAAGCGACGGCGCAGCGTCTCGTAGTCGAAGTCGACCGTCTCGAAGATGGTCGGGTCCGGGTAGAAGGTCTGGGTGGTGCCGGTGGAGTCGGTGGCCTCGCCCTTGACGAGCTCGGTGATGGGGCGCCCGCCGTCGGCGAAGGACATGCGCCACACGAAGCCCTGTCGGCGGACCTCGGTGTCCACCCGGGTGGACAGGGCGTTGACCACGGAGATGCCCACGCCGTGCAGGCCGCCGGAGACGGCGTAGCCGCCGCCCCCGAACTTGCCGCCGGCGTGCAGGATCGTCATGACGACCTCGACGGTGGGCTTGTGCTCGGTGGGGTGCTCATCGACCGGGATGCCGCGGCCGTTGTCGCTGACGCGCACGCCGCCGTCGGCCAGGATGGTGACCTCGATGTGGTCGCAGTAGCCGGCCAGGGCCTCGTCGACGGAGTTGTCGACGACCTCGTAGACGAGGTGGTGCAGACCCCGCTCACCGGTGGAACCGATGTACATGCCGGGGCGCTTCCGGACCGCTTCGAGCCCTTCGAGGACGGTGATGTCCGAGGCTCCGTAATCGTGATTCACAGTGGCGTCCTGGTCAGACACGTGTCAGTTGCTCCTCAATCTGTGCGCATCGGGACCTCAGTGGTCCGATGTCTCCGTCCGGGCCCTTCACACGACGATCCTGAGGAGGATCGTGCGCACACGTAGGTGGGTACATCAGGACGGTCCTGGGCGCACCTTGGGCGGTTTCACCGCATTCTAGCGTAGATGGGCCCGTGAACCGCGGCACCGTGAGCAGCTGGGGGCGTGCCCGTGGTCACCTCTGTCCCGCGTGGATCGGCGCGCCGCCCGATTCCTGGCGCCCGAACCGTGTCTTTGCGGCGACGACGGCCGCGGCCGGTGCGTTGCCAATGATACCCGCACTCCCACTATCCGTAGGTATCGCGCGGACCGCGGGTGCCGCGCAGGCCGACTCCGCGGCGCTTCCAGGTCGGGCCTGCCGGCCCCAGGATCCGCAGCTCCACCGCGTCGCCAGTGCTGATCCCTCCGGCCTGGCGGCCGCCGGGACCCGAGCGCAGGGCCTCGACGATCCTGGCCTCGATGGTGGGTTGGAGGAGCCGCAGCTGCTGGGCCCAGCTCGAGGACGAGGCGCGCAGGGTGATGCGACCGGCGTCGAAGGACTCGATGGTGCAGTGCTCGGCGACCTGATCGCCTACGATGGCCCGCCACCGGGCGACGACGCCGGCCACCGCGAGCTTTCCCGCCCAGCCGTTGTCGGCCACCATGCGGCGCAGCTCGCGCTGTCCGGTGCTGGGGTCGAAGGGGGTGGGGCCGGGCCGGTCGCGTCCCCGCGCCAGTCCGGGGCCGCGGTCGGCCGGGTCGTCGGGGTTCTGTCCCAGGGCCCGGGCCAGCTCGCGGCGCTGGTCCCAGGGCGCCGCCGGCTGCACGTCCTTGCCCCCGGAACCGCCGGCCGGCTCGCGCAGCCGGCGGGCCGGCACGCGGGTGTCGCCCTTCTCCCAGGCCTGGGCGCGCTGGCGGGTCAGGGCCCGCTGCGCCAGGACGTCGGGCAGTGGGCCATCGCCGGTGGACGCGGACGGCTCAGCCACGGGTGACCTCACCGTCGGCCACGCGATACCGGGCGCCGGCGAGCTCGGCGGGGACGTCGTCGTCGACGGCGGCGGTCAGCAGGACCTGCTGGGCGCCGGCGACCATCTGGGCCAGGGCGCGGCGGCGCTGCTCGTCGAGGGAGGCGAAGACGTCGTCGAGGATGAGGACCGGCTCGCCGTCCCCGCCGTAGGCGTCGATGTCGGTGCGCAGCATGTCGTAGGAGGCCAGGCGCAGTGCCAGGGCCAAGGACCACTGCTCGCCGTGGGAGGCGAATCCGCGGGCGGGCAGACCGGTGAGGAACAGGCTCAGGTCGTCGCGGTGCGCCCCGACGAGGTTGGCGCCGCGGTCGATCTCGCGGGCGTGGAGCTCACCCATGGCGCTCTCCAGGCGCGCGGCCAGGGCGGCCTCATCGAGGAGCGTCTCCTCGCCGGCGAGCCAGGCCGACTCGTCGTGGGGGTCGGGCTCCGGGACTCCCTCATGGGTCAGCAGGCTCGAGCGGTAGGCGATCTGGGCTCGGGAGCGCTGCCCGGAGGTCCCGGAGACGGTCTCGTAGGCGGAGGCCACCCAAGGGCGCAGGCGCCGCACGACGTCGACCCGGGCGGCGACGAGCCGGGCGGCCGCCGCGGCGAGCTGGGCGTCCCAGACCTCCAGGGTGGAGAGCATGGAGGAGGTCGAGGAGCGGGCCGCGCGCGCGGACTTCAGGAGGCTGGCGCGCTGGGCGAGGATCTTGTCGTGCTCGGCGCGCACCCCGGCCAAACCCGGGCGCAGCGTGACGACCAGGTCGTCGAGGAAGCCCCGGCGGACCCCGGGCTCGGCGCGCACCAGGGAGAGGTCCTCGGGGGCGAAGACGACCGCGCGCAGCACCCCGAGCAGGTCGCGGGGTCGGCAGCCGCCCCGGTTGAGGCGGGCCCGGTTCGCCTTGCCGGCGATGATCTCGATCTCCAGGACGCTGGGTCTTTCCCCGTGGACGGCCCGGGCGCGCACGACGGCGCCGGCCGGCTGGGCCTGGCTCGGTGCCGCCCTCCGGACGAGGGCGGTGTCCGCGCCGATCCGGTGGGAGGAGAGGGTCGCCAGGTAGACGATGGCCTCGACCAGGTTGGTCTTGCCCTGTCCGTTGGAGCCGACGAAGGCACTGGGGCCCGGCTCCAGGGACAGCACCAGGCTGCGGTAGGAGCGGAAGTCGTCCAGGGAGAGGTCAGAGACGTACATGCCCCGTCGGGTCTCAGGCCCCGAAGCGGATCGGCATGAGCAGGTAGCGGAAGGAGGAGTCCTCGGTGCCCCCGATGGAGTCCATGCCGGTGAGCACCGCGGGCTTCGAGGCGTGGGTGAAGTCGAGGCGGACGTAGGGCTGGTTGAGGGCGCCCAGGCCGTCGAGGAGGTAGCCGGGGTTGAAGGCGGTGGAGATGTCGTCGCCCTCGAGGTGGGCGACGAGCTGCTCGGTGGCCTGGGCGTCGTCACCCTGTCCGGCGTCGAGCTCCAGGTTGCCCTGGGTGAAGGACATATGGATCGGGGTGGAGCGGTCCGCGACAAGGCTGACACGGCGCACGGCGGCCATGAGCTCGTCGGTGCCCACGGTGGCGTGGATCGAGGTGGACTCCGGGAAGAGCCGGCGCACCGGCGGGTAGTCGCCGTCGGTGAGCAGGGAGGTGGTGCGCCGGCCGCCGGCCTCGAAGCCGATGAGGCTGGAGGCGGCCGACTCGCTGCTGAGGGCCACGGTCACGTCTCCGGAAGAGGTCAGGGACTTGGCGACGTCGGAGAGGGTGCGGGCCTTGAGCAGGGCCGTGGTGGACAGGTCGGTGTTGGACGGCGACCAGGTCAGCTCCCGCATGGCCAGGCGGTAGCGGTCGGTGGCCATGAGGACCAGCGAACTGCCCTCGACCTCGATCTGGACGCTGGTGAGCAGCGGCAGGGTGTCATCGCGGGAGGCGGCGATGGAGACCTGTCCGACGGCGCGGGCCAGGTCGTGGGCGTCGATCGTGCCGGCGACGGCGGGCATGACCGGCAGCGCCGGGTAGTCGTCGGCGGCCATGGCCGCCAGGGAGAAGCGGGCCGACCCGCAGGAGACGGCGACCTTGTTGCCTTCGACCTCCAGGTCGACGGGCTTGTTCGGCAATGCCTTGGCGATATCGGCCAGGAGGCGTCCGGAGACGAGGACGACGCCGTCCTCCTCGACGTCGGCGGCCACCTCGCAGTGGGCGGAGACCTCGTAGTCGAAGGAGGCCAGGACGAGGCTGGAACCCTTGGCCTCCAGCCTGACGCCGGCGAGCACGGGTACCGGCGGGCGGGCGGGCACGGATCGTGCAGTCCAGGTGACGGCTTCAGCGAGGATGTCTCGGTCAACCCTGAGCTTCACGGTAGGTGCCTCCGTCAATCGTGGTCGGTCGGCCGGTAGGCGTCGTGGCACTACTGAGCCGAGAAAAAACGTGGTGCCGGCAGGTCGCCGGCGGACAGTCGTCATGGGAACGGCGTCGCTGGGAACGCAGTCCTGGGTCGAGAGTGTAGACGGTAGTCCGTGGGAGTCACCCTGTCACCAGCGATCACCCATGCTCATCCCATGCGCCTTTCCGAATGACAAGCGCCCGGGGCCCGGTCCGGTCTCGTTGGCCGATCGTGCTTCGCGATTTCTTGTCATCTAGATCTGTAGGGGTAGTAGCACGTGTGGATGCTGGGGATAACAGGATTTTTCGCCGTCATGACGCCAATGGTGCTGGGGAATGACACGTGGGTGGTTCTGGTGAGCGGACAGGGGTATCGGTGGAGAGAGCGAATGACATCCATGTCATTCCACAGTGGGGGTGCGCTACCTCCACAGCGACACGCTCGCTCCTCCACGTGCCCTCCTCAGCACCGTCCACAGCGGGCCGGCCCGGCCGCCGGTGCCCAGTCTCGCCGGCACGTAATGCACGAGGGTGGGGTGCTGCTGGAGGAGGGTGGGGTGTGCTGCGGGTAGGTGGGGCCTTCGTGCAGTAGGCACGACCCTTGGCCAGTGGATCCCGGCCCTCGTGGAGTAGGTCGGCTCAGGGCGGAAGCCTCGGAGCCGACGTCGTCCCTATGGCCTGCGGGTCCCGCGTGGGCTCAACAAGGGTCCAGACAGAGCCAGGCCTCGCTGCGAGACCCTGCAGACTTCGCTTCCGCTGGCGTCAAGTGTCCACAGCGCTGACATTACCGAGCCCGACGTCGGAGCACCCGACAGGGATCGTTGGAATGCCGCGGTTCGTCTTCGGCGCTCAGCACCGAAGCGGCGTTGATGTCAGCACCATGGACACCAGCGACCCGCCAAGACGTGCCAGGCCTCGTCCCTCGACCCACCGTCGCCCCCAGGACGACCAGACCCATCACGGACTCCGACCTGAGCGAGCGCTTCATCAGTCCTGACACGTGAAGGCCTCAGAAACGAGGAGATAAACAGAACGCTTTGGCGATGACGACGTCGCGGGTGCTGCGGTCTGTGTCGGTGGCCGGTCGGCTCAGGCGGGAGACTGGGCGGCCTGCTTGATGCGGCTGGTCAGCTCGGTGACCTGGTTGAAGGTGGAGCGGCGCTCGGCCATGAGGGTGCGAATCTTCTTGTCCGCGCTCATGACGGTGGTGTGGTCGCGCCCGCCGAACTCCCGCCCGATCTTGGGCAGGGAGAGGTCGGTGAGCTCGCGGCACAGGTACATGGCGATGTGGCGGGCCGAGACCATGGTGCGTGAGCGGTTGGCCGAGCACAGGTCATCGATGGTGATGCCGAAGTAGTCGGCGGTCTGCGCCATGATGAGGGAGGTCGTGATCTCCTGGCCCTCGGGGTCGGAGATGATGTCCTTGAGGACCATCTCGGCCAGGGTCTGGTCGACGGGCTGCTTGTTGAGGGAGGCGAAGGCCGTCACCCGGATGAGGGCGCCCTCGAGCTCACGGATGTTGGTGGTGATGCGTGAGGCGATGTACTCCAGGACGTCGAAGGGCAGGTCGAGGCCCTCGGCGGTGCCCTTGCGGGAGAGGATCGCGATGCGGGTCTCCAGGTCCGGGGGCTGGACGTCGGCCAGCAGGCCCCACTCGAAGCGGGAGCGCAGGCGCTCGTCGAGCCCACCGAGGGCCTTGGGGGGCTGGTCGGAGGTGAGGACCACCTGCTTGCCCGAGGAGTGCAGGGAGTTGAAGGTGTGGAAGAACTCCTCGAGGGTCGACTCCTTGCCCTGGAGGAACTGGATGTCGTCGACCAGGAGGATATCGACCTCGCGGTAGCGGCGCTTGAAGCCCTCCATACGGCCGTCGTCCTGGTTGCCGTCGCGCACGCAGGCGATGAAGTCGGAGACGAAGACCTCGGAGTTGACGTACTTGACGCGGATTCCCGGGTTGAGGGTCTGGGCGTAGTGGCCGATGGCGTGCAGGAGGTGCGTCTTGCCCAGGCCGGAGCCGCCGTAGATGAACAGGGGGTTGTAGGCACGGGCCGGGGCCTCGGCCACGGCCAGCGCGGTGGCGTGGGCGAACCGGTTGGAGGAGCCGGTGACGTAGGTGTCGAAGGTGTATCTCGGATTGAGCTGGGAGACGTCGTGGGCCGCGGTGGGTGTCAGCAGCCCGGTGGGGTTCTGGGGGCCGGTGCCCCCGGGGCTGTAGGTGCCGGGATGTGCTGACCTCATGGGAAGGGAACCCGACATCGTCGACGGCGCCGAGGCGGCGGAGGCCTGGGAGTGAGGCATCGGTGAGGGGGCGCTCGCCGAGTAAGGCGAGGGCTCGGCGAGGTGCTCGCCGTAAGCAGGCATCGTTGGTGCGGCGGGCGCGGCGGACATAGCCGATGCGGTGGAGGGTCCCGACGGCTGGGGTGGGACGGAGGGGGACGGGGAGGATGCCGGTGCGGGGGCGACGGTCGTCAGGTTGACCGGTTCGGGAGCCACCGGGGGCATGGGTGCGCGCGAGGCCTCCGAGGAGGTGTCGACCGTGACCTCCATGGGCATGGGGCGGCCCCAGACCTGGGTGATGGCGGCGCTGATGGGGGCACGTGCCTGCTCGACGATGTCCTTGGCGAAGGCCGATCCGACGACGAGGACGAGCGTGCCGTCGACGTCGATGAGGTGGGTCATGCGGATCATGGACATCTTGCCCTGCCCCAGCTCTCCGGAGCTGGAGAGCACCTCGAGGGCTGAGAGCCATTTGGTATTGGCGGCGTCGGGCACGACGGACTCCTGATCGGCATGGTTGGTGAACCCGGTGACTGCAACCCGACCGACGCCGGCCGGGGCCCTGCGTCGATGATGACAGGGTTGTGTGGAACTGGCGAACCGGAAGGTCTCGGCCAGGCGTCCCATCATGCTGGTTCTCCACAGCCTTGTCCACACCTGGGGACACACCGAGCGACGGCTCACAGATAACGTTCAGAATAAACTCTGAAAACAGTAGGTATGGATGGCCCGGATGATCTGCTGCGAGCCCGCGGAATGACAGAAGTGTCGTCATTGACGGGGCTTTCGAGTCGGTACGCACAGGTTCAGGAGTTATCCACATATCCGCAAGGGTGTGGACGGAGTCCTTCCCACAGCCGTGGACACGGACGACCCCGCTTGTGGACGGAGTGTGGAGAGGATGTGGATGACGCCACCGGTCACAGTGGTCACAGTCGGCCACATTCGTTTGACCGGCAAGAGGGCCAAACGTAGGCTGTTGCAGACGTTCGCGCGGAGTCAGGTCCCGATCCATGGGGCAGCCGCACGAGCGACAGTGCCGCGAACCTCGCGATGCACTGTTCCGATCACCTCACCTCAAGCAGGAGTTAAGCCCGTGAGCAAGCGGACCTACCAGCCGAACAACCGTCGTCGTGCCAAGGTGCACGGCTTCCGTAAGCGCATGTCCACCCGCGCAGGCCGCGCCGTCCTCGCTTCGCGGCGCCGCAAGGGCCGCGTTCGCCTCGCCGCCTGAGGTGCTCGGCGCGGCGCACCGATTAGCGCGGGGTGAGGACTTCACTACCGCGATTCGTCGGGGTACGCGCTGCGGGAACCGCAGGCTGGTCGTGCACTACCACGCCGGCGGGAGAGGGGATGACTCCCCGGCTCTCGTCGGCGTCGTCGTGCCCAAGAAGCAGGTCCCGCTGGCCACTCGCCGTAACCGTGTCAAGCGCCGGGTCAGAGCCCTCATGGCGCAGCGGGTCGGTTCCCTGGAACCGGGAGCTCGTGTCGTCGTGCGCGGATTGGCGGGTGCCGACGGCGCCGACAGCAGCACCCTGGGACGTGACCTGGATCGGCTTCTGAGCCGGTGCCGGGAGCGTCAAGCTGAAGGGCACCGGCGGTGAGCCGGGGCCGGTTGCGGGCGTAGCGATGAGCGGATGGCTGACGCGAGTCCTCGTGGCTCCGGTGCGTTTCTACCAGCGCTTCATCTCGCCCGCCCTGCCGGCCTCCTGTCGCTACTACCCCACGTGCTCGGCCTACGCCGTCACGGCGCTCAAGGTGCATGGTCCGATCAAGGGCCTGCTGCTGGCCCTGTGGCGTCTGCTGCGATGCAACCCGTTGACCCGCGGTGGAGTCGACCACGTCCCGGACAAGGGGCAGTGGCGATACCACCATCCCCGTGACGTTCCGAGGTTCACGGTCGAGGACCCCTGACCGAAGCCGCTGAACCGGCGGACACGACGCCGGCTCAAGCCCTGAGCCCACACTGATACCTCTCGCACGAGAACCCTCATACAAGGAGTACGGATGGACACGTTGCTGTGGCCGCTCAAGGTGGCCGTGGCCTGGGTCATGGTCACGATCCACAAGGCCCTGGTCCTCATCGGCTTCCCCGACGGACCGGGTGTTGCCTGGGTGCTGTCCATCATCGGTCTGACGATCGTGGTGCGGCTGCTCATCATGCCGCTGTTCGTCAAGCAGATCCGAGCCTCCCGCGGGATGCAGCTCCTCCAGCCCGAGATGCAGGCCCTTCAGGCCAAGTACAAGGGCAAGAAGGATCCCGAGTCGCGCCAGCGCATGAACGAAGAGATGATGGCGCTCTATCGCAAGCACGGGACCAACCCCATGGCCTCCTGCCTGCCGATCCTGGTGCAGATGCCCATCTTCTTCGCCCTGTTCCGGGTGCTGGCCTCCCTGGGTGCCGTTGCTGCCGGGAAGTACGGCCGCCCCTCGATCGGTCCGCTCACGCAGCAGCTGGCCGAGCAGGTTCAGGCCTCCAGCGTCTTCGGCGCCAGCCTGTCCTCCTCCTTCCTGGGCAGCTCCGACACGCAGGTCAAGATCGTCACGGTCGCCATGATCGTCATCATGTCGGTGACGCAGTGGTACACCATGGCGCAGCTGTCGATGAAGAACATGTCGACGGACTCCCTCAACTCCGACAACCCCATGATCCGTTCCCAGCGGATGATGCTGTACGTGATGCCGGTGATCTTCGCCGTCTCCGGCGTCAACTTCCAGATCGGTGTGCTCGTCTACTGGGTGGTCTCCAACCTGTGGACCATGGGTCAGCAGTTCTTCACCATCCGCAACATGCCCGCCCCCGGCAGCGAGGCCGAGAAGAAGTACCGCGCCCGCATCAACGCCAAGCGGGCCCGCAAGGGACTGCCCTCCCTGGAGGAGGAGGAGCGAGCCGAGGCGATCGCCAAGGCCGAGGCCGAGGGACGCACCGGAGGTCAGCGGGTGCAGCCGGTGCGTAAGAACCGGCAGAAGAAGTCCGGCGGTCAGGGCGAGTCCCGCAGTGAGGCCTTCGCCGACGACTCCGATGTCGAGCAGCTCGAGGACGCTGATGAGGACAAGGACTCGACCTCGTCCAAGAGTGGTGGCCTCAGCGATGAGGAGATCGCTCGACGTCGTTATGAGCGCCGTGCCCGTCAGCGGCGTGAGGCGGCGGCCCGACGCAAGGCCCAGGCCAAGAAGAAGCGCAACCGCTGATACGTGTTCAGCGGCCAGATAACCCGGTTCCCATCACAGATACGGATGACATGATGAGTGAGCAGCACAGTAACGACTCCTCCCACCAGGCGGCGGATGAGGCCGTGAGCAGCCCCGTGAGCAACACCGTCTCGCGCCTCGAGGAGGAGGGCGAGATCGGTGCCGACTACCTCGAGGAGCTTCTCGACATCGCCGACCTGGGCGGTGACATCGACATCGACATCGATCACGGGCGCGCCTCGATTGCCGTGGTGGCCTCCGAGGAGGGTGACGAGCGCGAGCTCGCTGACCTCGTTGGACGCGACGGGGAGGTTCTTGAGGCCGTTCAGGAGCTGACTCGCCTCGCGGTCCAGGCGCGTACCGGCAACCGCTCCCGGCTCATGCTCGACATCAACGGCTACCGCGCCGATCGACGTACCGAGCTGACCAAGGTCGCCCAGGAGGCGGTCACCAAGGTCCTCACCTCGGGAGAGGCCGTCAGCCTCGAGCCGATGAACCCCTTCGAGCGCAAGGTGTGCCACGACGTCGTCGCTGCCGCCGGACTGGTCTCCGAGTCCGAGGGCGCCGAGCCGCACCGTTACGTCGTGGTCCTGCCCGCCGATGAGGAGGGCGTGGACGAGGACGCCGAGGACGCGGCTGACGACTCCGCTTCGGAGCAGGCCTGAGCATGAGTGAGGAGCAGCGGGCCCAGGTGGAGGAGCCGACGGCGGAGATGCGGGAGATCTTCGGGGTCTCCTTCTCCGCGGCGGAGCACTTCGCGCAGATGCTCGCTGAGGAGGGTGAGCTGCGCGGTCTCGTGGGGCCGCGCGAGCTTCCCCGCCTGTGGACCCGGCACATCGTCAACTCGGCGGCCGTGGTCCCCTTCCTGCCGGCCCGGGGAAGCGTGGCCGACGTGGGATCCGGGGCCGGCTTCCCCGGCATTGTCGTCGCGCTGCTGCGCCCCGACCTCGACGTCACGCTCATTGAGACGATGGAGCGGCGCACTCAGTGGCTCTCCGACGTCGTCGAGGAGCTGGATCTGGACAATGTGACCATCCGGCGGGCCCGGGCTGAGGAGGTCAAGGACCGTTATGACGTGGTGACGGCTCGCGCGGTGGCGAACCTGTCCAAGCTTGTGCGGCTGACGGCGCCCTTGCTTCGACCGGGGGGTGCTCTGCTTGCCCTCAAGGGGATGCGGGCGCAGGATGAGGTCGACGACGCCAAGTATGTTATTAAGAAGGCTAAGTTATCAGTCGCTGTCGTTCATGAGGTTGTCACCGCCGGTGACGAAACAACGGCTGTGGTTGAGATTCGCCGCTCGAAGAGCCGTTGAGATACGGCGCGCGTTCGGTGTAACGCGTAAGGATCGACCTGCTCGCGTAGACTCGTAACTGCCCGACTGGCTCGGGCTGTTGGGTCGCCGTCGGAGGAGAAGCAGGTTTGTCCGGATCGTCTATCTTCGATCAGCTCCAGGCCGAGCACCTCGCGTTAGACGAGGTAGCAGGTGGAGAGTTCCCACATCCCGAGCGGACTCGTGTCATCGCAGTCGCCAATCAGAAAGGCGGCGTCGGAAAGACGTCGACCGCGGTGAATCTTGCGGCGGCTTTAGCTGAAGGTGGGCTGCACGTTCTGCTCATCGATGCCGACTCTCAAGGTAATGCCTCCACTGCACTGGGGGTGGAGCATGATGAGGACAGCGCCTCCATCTACGACGTCCTCGTTGACGCCATGCCGATCAAGGATGTCGTCGCCAAGACGCGATTCTGCGAGTCCCTGTGGTGTGTGCCTGCGACTATTGACGTGGCTGCGGTTGAGATAGAGCTCATCTCCACTGCTGAGCGTGAGTCACGACTGCGGCGTGCGCTGGTGGACTACCTGGTTTCACGTGAAACGGATGGTCTGGAGCCCCTCGACTACGTCATCATCGACTGCCCGCCGAGCCTCGGCATTATGACGATCAACGCCTTCGTCGCTGCTGACGAGGTGCTTATTCCGATGCAGGCCGAGTACTACGCTCTCGAAGGCCTCGCCCTGCTGACGCGCTCCATTGACAGGATCGCGCGTATTCACAATCCGGGACTGGGAGTCTCCATGATTGTGCTCACCATGTTTGACGGACGCACCACCCTGGCCCGTGAGGTGGAGTCCGAAGTTCGTTCCTATTTCCCTGATGCGACGCTGGACACCAAGGTGCCGCGTTCCATCCGTGTTGCCGAGGCCCCCTCCTTCGGTGCTCCTGTGGTGTTCTGGGATCCCCGGTCCACCGGCGCAATTGCGTATAAGAAAATGGCTCGTGAGGTCGCTCTGCGGGGCGCTCCCCGAATTGAAGGCGAGGAAGCCTGATGGCTCAGAAACGGCGCGGACTGGGACGAGGTCTGCAGGCGCTGATTCCCGAGGCGCAGAAGGAGAAGGTACCTGCTGCGTCTCGTCCTTCCGATGTGTTCTTCCCCGACTCCCGGAAGGACGAGTCGCGTGATGAGGATGTGGCTTCCCAGGCCACGCATGACGCTCCGGAGCCTGAGCCGGCCGCCGAGGCGCGCAGTACTCGCGATCTGGCCGCTACTCTCCTGGCTCCGTCTCAGCGGAAGCGTGGATCCAAGAGTCGCTCGACTCGATCCACGACCGCATCCAAGACCGGTGCTCAGAACAAGCAGAAGAAGCCGGTTTCACGTGAAACCACGCCGGATTCGACGACTGTTGCGGAGGTGACGGAGGAGAAGACCGCGAAGAAGTCGTCATCCGCCGGCTCAGCGAAGCGGAGTGCATCGGCCGCGCCGAAGCGAGTAACCAAGAAGGCAACGAAGGCAGTCCCCGCTGTGGTGGAGGAGCCTTCGCATGAGGCCTCGACGGTTGAAGATGTCCAGGAGGAGAGCGCTTCGACGTCGGTTTCTCAACCGGAATCTACGCCTGTGGTCCCCGAGGTTTCACGTGAAACGGAGGAGGAGCAGCCTGAGGCTGCCGATCACGGGAACTCCGATGCCCAGAAGGATACGACCGAGGAAGACCTGGCGGCCGTCTCATCTGATGCTGGAACTGAGGCGTCCGACGCGACCGATGCCGAGGAGGAGAAGGCGGATACAGGTGCTGATGAGCTTGTTCCCGTTCCGGGTGCCCGCTTCGCTGAGATTCCGGTGGGGCTGATCCACCCGAACCCTCGTCAACCCCGTCAGGTCTTCGATGAAGAGGACATCGCGGAACTGGCAGCCTCGATTGCAGAAGTGGGTCTGCTGCAGCCGATTGTGGTGCGCCAGGTGCCGACTGCTCCGGGAGAGGAGCTTAGGTACGAGCTCATTATGGGTGAGCGGCGTCTTCGCGCTTCCAAGGAAGCCGGGCTGGAGACGATTCCGGCGGTCGTTCGGGATACGGACGACGTCGACCTGCTGCGTGACGCGTTGCTGGAGAACTTGCACCGTGTTCAGCTCAATCCGCTGGAGGAGGCTGCGGCCTACCAGCAGCTGCTGGAGGACTTCCAGTGCACTCATGCGGAGCTTTCCGAGCGGATTGCCCGGTCTCGGTCCCAGATTTCCAACACCTTGCGCCTCATGAAGCTGCCGCCGCTGGTGCAGCGTCGGCTTGCCGCGAATGTCATTTCCGCTGGACATGCTCGCGCGCTTCTGGGTCTTCCCAATGCGGCGGAGATGGAGCGACTTGCTCAGCGCGTGGTGGCGGAGGGGCTGTCGGTGCGTGCCACGGAGGAGCTGGTTGCGCTGCATGAAGAGCCTGAGCCGGGACCGGACCAGCCGAGGGTCTTGCGCGCTCGGAGCACCCCTCTCCCGGCGCTTTCAACCCGGCTGTCCGATGCTTTCGACACTCGTGTGAAGGTGACACGTGGAGCGAAGAAGGGGCGTATCACCATTGAGTTCGCGGGCGATGAGGACCTCGCTCGCCTGGTCGACGCGCTGGCGCCGGGAACGTCTCTTGACGAGGAATAGCCTGCGCTGATCCTTTAAGCGTGGTGGGGCCGAGACACTCAGTGTCTCGGCCCCACCGTCGTCTTCACTGAATGGCCATTGATGGGGGCTTGTGGATGGTCGACGGTCGTGTTTCACGTGAAACACGGCGGCACTCACCGGTGATCCCATGACTCGGGGCGAACTTAGGGTGTCACTCACGGTGCTGAACGTTGAATGTGTCAGCCCAGGGTTTCACGTGAAACATGTGGACACCGAGTGATACGTCATTGCTGAGACACATGGACACCCGCGAACGGTTGACTGGCCGAGGTGGGAGTGATGCGTCCTCTCATGACGTCTGAGAGCTTGGGAGGTCATCGCATCTGAGACGTTGCTGAGAATGGTGCTTGCCGCTTTCGTGAAGCTTGCATGAGCCATGACTAATGCGTCCTGCCACTCGCAGAGTGGGTCGACCTGGAGAGGGGGCGGCGCCGGTGTTGGCCTATCTCCTTGGGCCGCTGCGGGGATGCCGAAGAGGCCAAGTAGATGAGCGCTGTCGACTCGGGTTGAGAACGCAGGGCCTCGCCTCCATGAACCGGCAACGTCGATCAAGTACGCGGCTCGGCGTCTGCAGCGCTGACCACAACGGTCCTGCCGTCATAGTGAGAAGGGAGCGTCGCTGGAATACGACCTCGGTTTCACGTGAAACCAGCGTTGGCCACTGGTTCGCGGCGTGGAAGCGGTGTTGATGTGAGCTCCGTGAACGTCAATGCTTCGCCAGAAGCTGTTGTTGGTTCAGCCCCAGATGATGAACAACCACCCCACGCTCCTACTCGAGCAGAGTGTTGGACGTGAGGAGACCAGATACAGACAGGTCCTGGTACTCCCAAGGTTTCACGTGAAACACGGGAAGCAGATGTCGCGCCGGCGAAAGTGTGTCGCGCGACCATATCGAGGCGTAGCGGTACTGGTCGATGTGGTTCTCAGGCGGCGATAGAGGAGTGCGTATGGCAAAGAGCAGAGTCACGACGCCTCCCGCGTGGTGTTGTATGGGCAACGACGCCGGATGAGGCTGTACGCGTACGCCCTCTTCAGAGTCGTTGCTAGGTCGGCTCGAAACTGACGTGAGTCTCTTGCATGGATACGCAGACACGGTCAATGTTCGCGGCGTCAGCGCTTCAAGAATCGGGGCGGTGGGTTCTGAAGTGCTGAGCTCGTCGTCATGAGCCTATGAGTCGTCGATTGCTCCGGCACGTCGGTCCCGACGGTAGCGGGGAGACGTGGGGATCCACGTGGTTTCACGTGAAACCAAACGGCGAGCTCTTCCCCTCCCCGTGGGGTAGGGGGTGGCGCTCTGCGGGGTATCAGTGTTTCGTCGTGGCCAGGTAGATCGGCGGCCGGAGAATGCCGCCTCCTGGTGGGACGCACGACCGCGGGGCCAGGCTGACCTCAGTGTGTCGGCCACGAACAGCGGAGGAAAGTACACAGGGGAACTCATATCGAATCCTTGTGAACGCTGGTTTCACGTGAAACCAGAAGAGGGTCGATGGAGGGTGACTTTCGTTGAGGGTCTTCTAGCGGACGTGGTGCGTGCGTACCTAGCCGATGAGTGGTCGGTGATGCCGTCTCAGCCCCTTCCCCGGGGGAGGCATCGGTTCGCATTCCAACAGTGAGGACTGCTCGTGTTGCTCACGTTTTCTGTAGAGCGTCGGTTGGCGCACCAAGCGCAGCGTCAAGGATGGAATTCTGCATCGTGGCGCAGTGCCGAGGCATGGGTGAGGCCACTACTCGCAGGCGTCATGGGCCTGCCAGGCACGGCCAAGAGGAGCGCTGTGCTTTTACCTACCCTGGGAGAGCTGACCGCGGAATGACGTCGGCGCTGCCATGACGCCCGCGCCGTGTTTGTGAGTCGGTTTCACGTGAAACCAATGGTGAAGCGTCCGACGGCAATGCTCCGTGAGACTCGGCAGACGTCACCGAGCGCAGAAGCCGTGATTCCAAGCTGCTGATGAGACGTGATGCCCTCTCCCTCCTCGGAGGCAGGTAGGGCGTATGCCGTAGCCCTTGAGGAGCAACTTGATGCCGCCTCCCAGTGCCCGGTAGCGGCCTCCCGTGAGTACGTCGTGCCCGACGGGATGCGACCTACGGCTGCCGCGAAAGAACGTGGCAGATACATCTGCTTTGGGCGGGCAGATCGAGTGCCGTCTGTTAGAGAAGCACGGCAAATCCGATCGTGACAACGTGCGCCGCCCGACTGGCGTGGGCAGCATGGCAGCCGTTTCTCGGGGGCTGGGGCTGGTTTCACGTGAAACCACTGGCAAAGCCCCCGCCGGGAGTGCTCCATAAGACTCGGCAGACGGAACTGAGCACTGAGTCCGTGACTTCACGTTGCCGGATGGTGTTGATGGACTGATGGACTCTCCTTCCCGGAGGTAGACCCTTCATGTGCCGTAGCACGTGAGGACGAGCCGGACTCCGCTGCTATGTGGATACTGGAGGTCGGCCGTCGAGTACGTCGCGTCCGATGGGATGGAAGGCTTTGTGCTGAGATGGAAGAGTGTGGAAGATACGGCTGCTTTGGCAGGTGCTGATCGAGTGCCGTGCATTGGGAAGCACAGCGAATCCGATAGTCACGACGTGCACCGCCGGACTGAAGGGGCAGGTATGGTGTGCACGTCCTGGGGGCTGTGAGCCGGTTTCACGTGAAACCGCCGTAAGTCGCTGAAGAGCGCTCTCGTTCTGATTCGGCCGGCGGCGTCACATCAATGCTCGCAGGGTTCATCCTGGTGTGCGGGAACGGGATGCTCAGGCCTCCCCCGGGGGAGGTACCGCTCGTCCCTGAGCGATGAATACGACGCGAGGGTCCCGCGCACGTTCCGACGCGAAGAACAGAAGTCTGTCGTGCACCTGATCGCATGCGCCGAGCGTCGGTGTTCGGCGCGGAGCCATGCAGCAGGTGGCTTGACTCCTTCACTTGGATTGTGAATGCATCCGCCTCCGCATCGGCGCATGAGGATGACGGAGGAGACGGTGCAGCGGAGTCCTGACTGTGCTGACGCTATACCAACGCAATGCGGAGCATGTTTCACGTGAAACCGCGAGATCAACAGGGTACGCGGAGCGCTCCGTTTCAGAACGGCAGTCTGGAATACGTGCTGATCGATGAGACGGCATGAAGGGTATCGCGGGCCTGCTGATCGACCGGACGCGCGGGAGAGGTGGAGTGGCCGCTCCAGATACCGGAGGCCATCGGTGTTGAGCTCGTTCGTCAGGCTTCATTGGCAGATACAGGAACCTCCGGGGCCTTCGACACCCCTCCCCACCTACCCGGCAGGGAGTCCTCGCTGGTTCGGCCACCCACTATCAGGGCAGAAGGGGCAGAGAACGGCGGTCGTCATCGACCACCAGTAACGCGCCACTCGGTACGGCATCTAGCTCCAGGGGATGGAGCCGGGGCTGTCATACATGAGCGTGTTCCATCCGAAACCGATCTATGGGGACGCCGCTTGCTGGCGGGGAGTAACCCCTACTCCGGGGATGACTGCCCTTGATGAGAACCGTCGGGTGTCAGACTGAGGCGGGCCGTACCCGCATAGGGGCCACCGTCTCAGTTGGCACCGGGCCCCTCTCCTGCCATGAAGCTGACGCCCGTCTGCGCAGGAATCGAATTAGGCCGCAGCCAACAGCAGGTTTCACGTGAAACAAATGGACGCGGTATTGGTAGTCGGTTGTGGGTGGCAGAGTAAATACCCTGTGTCGCTGCGTCGACCCTACCGGTGGCATTGCCCCATGTTGACGACGAGAGCCGATTCGTGCCCTGCTCGTCTGACGCCACTCTTTCCCGCGTCTCCTCGTAGCAGCCGTGCGGCCCGCGTCATGACAACGCTGGGTAGACCGGACACGTCTCCGCGTGTCTCTTGGCGGCACACAGCGATATAGTGAATGGGAGAAGGGTGTGTGTCAGCGGACGTAGCTGAGACTTGCTGATTTGGTTAGTGGCACCGTCGATGTCTGGTTTCACGTGAAACATGAATGCGCTGTGTTGAGCGTGCATGCTCCATCTCCTGTTCGACTAGCGCTTGGGTATGGGCAATGACCGTCCATGCCTATGACGCGCCGGGCAGTATTGTTTGCCGTGCGTTGCACTTGAAGCACATCAACGAGGGCGCCAGCGCCTTGCGTTCAAAGCACGCCGTTCCCCGAACGAAGGAACCGTAGAACCCCTCCATCGGTATGGGAAGCGGGCAACTCACAAGCAGGTTTCACGTGAAACGCTGGGGATCCCGCTTGTCCCGATGCTCTGTCCTGCCGTTACGATGCCAGCACTGATCGTTCTGACGGGACATTGAGGCCGGTCCGAGCAACGCCAGCCCCTGCCTTGTTCCGAGAGCAGCGTGTCTCGATGACCGTACGGCAGACGTGTCTCACCAGGCGATAACACACGCACACCGCATCCGGTTTCACGTGAAACTGCAGGCCCTCCGGATACTCGTGATGGAGCGTCGTTGAGAAGGAGGGGCCGATGGTGATACCCGCTCAACGCCCTGCGGAACGTCACATGAAAACAGCGGTGGCTCCACTCGATGGGAGTGGAGCCACCGTTTCACGTGAAACCGAGCCGGTGTTACGGATGAACCAGCGGATTCCTCGCCAACGCGTCATACAGGTCGTCCAAGGAGCCCTCGGCCTCTGCGGCAATGGGCAGCAGGGAGGTCTCCGTCATTCCCGGAATGACGTTGACGTCGATGAACCACGGAGTCCCCTTGTCATCGAGAATGAGGTCGGTGCGCGAGAGATTGCCCAGCCCGAGAGTGGTGTGAACCGTGATAGCCGTCTTCTTCACCTTCTCGACGACCGCCTCATCCAGCCGAGCCGGCACGAAGTACTCCGAACGGCCCGGGTTGTACCGTGCATCGAAGTCATACTGCCCGTCGGTGACGACCTCAACAGGGGGAAGTGCGCGTGGCCCCTCTCCTGTGTCGACGACGGAGACCGCCAGCTCCGTCCCGGCGATGTAGCGCTCGATGAGGGCGCGCTCGTCGTAGGCGAAGCACGCCACCATCGCGGAGCGCAGCTCGTCCGCCGTCGATGCGTAGGAGACACCAAGTCCGGAGCCCCCCTGATGCGGCTTCACTACGACAGGAAGTCCCAGATGACCCGCCACGACGGTGAGAACCTCCTGGGCCCCCAGCTGACTGAAATAGGACTGTGGGAGCGTCAATGAATCAGGAGTAATCACTCCGCCGGTGCGAACACTCGCCTTGGCGGTCGGTTTGAATGAGGCCCGCTGGCAGCCGTCGGAGTGCGTGCCGACATACGGCAGTCCGAGGGAGATGAGCACATTCTGAAGCCCCCCGTCCTCCCCGGGGCCGCCGTGAACCAAGGGCCACACGACGTCGGGCCCGAAGGTCTTGAGCGATCCAATGGTGCGTGCGTCGATGTCCAGGACGAGGACGGTGTGCCCGAGGTGCTTGAGTACCTGGGCGACGCGATGCCCCGAGCGCAGGGAGATGTCGCGCTCATGGCTCAATCCGCCGGCGAGGACAGCGATACGGAGTGGAGACTGGTTCATCGTCAACCTCAGATCTGGTCGGGTGCGGGCGCGTGGACGCCCTCGGACGGATGGGGACTGTGGGTGGGCCCGAACAGGCTCAGCAGCTCGAGATCACGGGTCACGACGCCGGAGAGCCGGCGCACCCCTTCACGGATCTCGGTGGGCTCGGGGTAGCAGAACGACAGTCGCAGGTGGTCCTGCCCTGCCCTGCCGCCGGCGTAGAAGGCCGTCCCGGAGACGTAGGCGACCAGGCTCGTGACCGCGCGCGGCAGCATGTCCTTGGCGTCGAGTCCCTCGGGAAGCCGTACCCACACGTAGAAGCCGCCGTCGGGCACGTTCCAGTGGCACATGGGCAGGAACTCCTCCAGCGCCGAGACCATGGCGTCGCGCCGCTCCTGGTACATGGCCCGGAAGTCCACAATCTGCTGCTTCCAGTCGAACTGCTCCAGGTACATGGAGATCGAGAACTGACCCACTGACGACGGGCACAGGATCGCCGCCTCGGAGGCCAGCTTCATCTTCTCCCGCACGGCCGGCGGGGCCACCGCCCAGCCCACTCGGTAACCCGGGGCGAAGATCTTGGAGAAGGAACCCAGGTAAACGACGTCGTCGGGCGCGAGGGTCTTGAGCGCGGTGTAGGTCTGCCCCTCGAAGCCCAGAAGACCGTAGGGATTGTCCTCCACGATGAGGATGTGGTGGCGTCGGCAGATCTCAACGACCTGTCCACGGCGCTCCTCGGCGAGGGTCACTCCGGCGGGGTTATGGAAGTTGGGGAGGCAGTAGAAGAACTTGATACGGCGTCCTTCGCGTTCGAGGCGGACGATCGTCTCCTCCAGCGCCTCCGGGACGACGCCCCCGGCATCAATGGGCACCTGCTGCACATCGGCCTGGTAGGTCGCGAAGATCGACAGTGAGCCGACGTAGGTGGGCGCCTCGGTCAGCACGACGTCGCCGGGGTCGACGAAGAGCTCGGTGATGATGTCGACGGCCTGCTGAGAGCCGGTGGTGACGATGACGTCCTCGGGATCGGCCCTGATCCCCTCCAGGGCCATGACCTCGGTGATCTGCTCTCGCAGCCGCGGCAGTCCCTGCCCGTTCCCGTACTGCAGCGCCCGGCCGCCGTCTTCGCGGATCATCCGTGCAGTGGCCTCGGCCAGACGCTCCAGCGGGAGGTCCTTGAGGTTGGGCATGCCGCCGGCCAGGGAGACGACCTCGGGTCGGGAGGCGACGGCGAACAGGGACCGCGTCTCCGAGGCACGCAGTCCGTGGGCTCGTGCCGCGTAGCTGTCCAGCCACGGGTCGAGTCGGTTGCCCTTCACCTGGTTACTGCTCTCACTCACCTGCGGTCCTTCCTTGGTCGCCACGGATGCGTCCGTGGCCCTAAGTCTGCCACGGACCCAGCCGCGCTCAGCAGTCGGCGGGGGCAGGAGTATTCCGCGGTGTTTCACGTGAAACACGCTCCTCACCTCATCGCTGGGACGGCGCGCGCGCCGGACAAGGACGCGCCGCGCATCGTGGGTGCGATGCGCGGCGCGGTGAGTGTCAGTAGCCCTACGGGCCGACCTCGGTCAGCGGGTCAGGGCCCGCTCCTCGATGAGGGCGCGCAGAGGAGCCTCCTCGTTGTCGATCGTCTCGACCTTCTGGGGCCGGGCAAGCAGATCGGCGACGACGTCGGGGGTCTCCGGCTCGCTCCCGAGCGCCTCGGCCACCGTCTGCGGGAACTTCGCGGCCTTGGCGGTCTCCATGACGAGCGTGGGGAAACCGGTCTCCATGATGCGCAGAGCGACCGTGACGCCGTCGGCCGTGTGCGGGTCGATGAGCCGGCCGGAACGCTCCTTGACGGTGCGGATGGCCTCCAGTCGGTCAGCGTGTGAGGACGTGCCGGCCACGAAGCCGAACTCCTCGTGCAGGCGTGGGAGCTGATCGCGCAGGTCGAGTGTGCCGGTGGTCTCCAGTTCCGCCCAGCGCTGCACGAAGATCTCGGGGCCCAGCAGCGCCCAGATGAAGCGTTCCAGGTTGGAGGCCTTGGAGATGTCCATCGACGGGCTGGAGGTGGCCAGGGTGTCCTCCGCGGAACGGGGCCGGTAGATGCCGGTGGTGAAGAACTCCTCGAGCACGTTGTTCTCATTGGTGGCCAGCATGAGGCGACGGATCGGCACCCCCATGGACCGGGCCAGGAAGCCGGCGTAGATATTGCCGAAGTTGCCCGAGGGCACGCACACATCAATCTGGTAGCCGGCGCGGCGCCCCTCCTCCACCGCGTCGGTGACCCGCAGCCAGGACCACACGTAGTAGACGGCCTGCGCGGCGATCCGGCCGATGTTGATGGAGTTGACGGCGCCCAGGTGATGAGCGGCCTTGAACTCCGCGTCGTTGCTCAGCGCCTTGACCAGCGCCTGGCAGTCGTCGAAGACACCGCGCACCGCGATGTTGTGGATGTTGGCGTCCTGGAGGGTGTACATCTGGGCGCGCTGCACCGGACTCATACGGCCGGCCGGCGAGAGCATGAAGACGCTGACGCCCTCCTGCCCCCTGAAGGCGTGCTCGGCCGCCGAACCGGTGTCGCCGGAGGTGGCGCCCAGAATGTTGAGCACCTGTCCGTGCTTGGCCAGCACATAGGGAATCGCCTGCCCCAGGAACTGCATGGCCAGGTCCTTGAAGGCCATTGTCGGTCCCTCGGACAGGCCCACGAGGGTCAGGCCGTCGGCGACCTCGTCAAGCTCGGTGACAGGGACGATTGGCTGTGGGAATCGCTGCGGGCCATAGGCGGCCTGGGTCAGCTCGGCCAGGTCCTCCCGGGGGATGTCGGTGGCGAACAGGCCGATGACTTCCGTGGCCAGGTCGGCGTAGCCCAAGGGCCTCCAGGCCTCGATCTGCTCGGGGCTCAGGGCTGGCAGTTGGCTGGGAACCGCCAGGCCACCGTCGGGCGCCAGGCCCGCCACAAGAACGTCCGTGAACCCCGCTGCCGCCATCTGGCCACGGGTGGAGATGTACTGGGTGTGCTGCATGTGCCGCCTTCTTGCCGTGTCGCATGACCTGGTGCCGCGTGCGAATCCGGTGCGATTCTACGGGGCTGTGACGGTGGGTGACAGGTGCGGTGTCAGATGAGCTGTCCGATGATCTGCCAGCTGAGGTGACGGCCCGCTTGACGACGGAACCAGACATCAGACAACCGTTGGGGCAGGACATCGGCCCCGCCGAGACGCCCGTGAGGGGCAGCACGGCGGGACCGATGCGTGAGAGTCAGAAGACAGGGCGGAGGCTTCGGGCTCAGGCCAGGACCTTCTCCACCTCGGCCTTGAAGGAGGCCTTGGGGCGCGAGCCGGCGAACTGGTGGAAGACCTCGCCGTCGCGCACCACCGCGAAGGTCGGGATGGAACGCACGCCGTAGGAGCGGGCCGTGGCCGGGTTGGCGTCCACATCGACCTTGACGAACTTGACCTTGTCACCGAAGTCAGCGGCGACCTCGTCCACGATCGGCGCCATCTGGCGGCAGGGGCCGCACCACTGGGCCCAGAAGTCGATGACGACGGGCACCTCGGACTTGAGGACCTCCTCCTCGAAGGTGGCGTCGGTGACGGCGAGAGCCTCGGACATGATTGTTCTCCTCGAACGTTGTGGGTGGGTGAGTCAGGATGGGACGGGGCCGGCGATGCGACGTCGGCGGAGCCGACCCCACCCTGTGCTGAGTGGAGGCAGCCGGCCCTTAGGCCTGCAGAGTGGTCAGGTAGTGCTCGGCGTCCAGGGCCGCGCGGCAGCCGGAACCGGCCGCCGTGATCGCCTGCTGGTAGGTGGGGTCGGCGACGTCACCGCAGGCGAAGACCCCGGGGATGCGGGTGCGCTGAGAAGGCGCCTCGACCTTGATGTAGCCGGCCTCGTCGAGATCGAGGACGTCGGCGACGAGCTCGCTGCGTGGAACCTGTCCAATGGCGACGAACAGACCCGTGGCCTCGAGCCGGCGGCGGTCCCCGGTGACGGTGTCCTCCAGGGTGACGCCGGTCAGCGAGTCCTCGCCGTCGAGCTCGACGACTCGCGAGTTCCAGGCGAAGGAGATCTTCGGGTCCTCCTGGGCGCGCTTGGCCATGACGGCCGAGGCGCGCAGTTCGTCGCGGCGGTGGACCACCGTCACGGAGCGGGCGAAGCGGGTCAGGAAGGTGGCCTCCTCCATGGCCGAGTCGCCGCCACCGACGACGACAATGTCCTGGTCCTTGAAGAAGAACCCGTCGCAGGTGGCGCAGTAGGACACGCCGTGGCCGGAGAGGCGCTCCTCCCCGTCGATGCCCAGGTGCCGGTACTCCGAGCCGGTGGAGATGATGACGGTGCGGGCCTCGTAGACGCCGTCAGAGGTGGTGATGCGCTTGACGTCGCCCTCCAGCTCGAGGGCGGTGACGTCCTCGTAGCGGATGTCGGCACCGAAGCGCTCGGCCTGCTCCTGCATCTGGGTCATGAGCTCAGGGCCCATGATGCCCTCGACGAAGCCGGGGTAGTTCTCCACCTCGGTGGTGTTCATCAGGGCACCGCCGGCAGTCACCGAACCGGCCAGGATGACCGGATTGAGCTGGGCGCGGGCCGCGTAGATGGCGGCTGTGTAGCCGGCGGGACCGGAGCCGACGATGACGACGTCGTGAATCATGACTCTCCTGACGAGCGGATAGGGGGCCGCAGTGTGCGGCTACCTGAGGTAACTGGTCACCAGTACGGCCTGTTCCCAGGGAAGGTCCTATTTGATTGTGACCTCAGTCACTGTTGCCTTGTAGGGGAACTCGGTCGGATCGCTGTTCTTGGGCAGCTGGGTCACCCTGATAACGATGGTGTCGACCTCCTGGGGGTTGTCGACCTTGAGGGTGGTGCTTCCCGAGGTGAAGGCGCCCTCGGCGAGGACCGTACCGCCGCCTGCGTTGCTGAGGTCCGTGGCGCGGATCTCAAGATGTCCGCCCTCGTTGGTTCCCTGCAAGTCGATCTCAGAGACCTTGGCGCGGCTCTTGAGCTTGATCTCGATGTCGATCGGCTGGAGCAGCTCTTGACTGCTGCTGTTGTGGGAGAACCAGGCGTGGCTCGTGTCCCCGTCAGCCAGGTACTGCTGGTTGTTGGCCTGTTGCGTGCTCAGGTTGTTGACCACGTTGACACCGGCGATCTCGGGCTTGGCCTCAGCCGGCTGGGGCGCGGGCTGCTGTCCGCCCCCGCCGCCGTTCTCCTGGGCACTGGCCGAGGGGACGGTGTCAGCGGCCGCGCGGTCCTTGTCCGCGAAGGGGATGCCGATCGTCTGGTACACGATGTAGCTGGCCACCACGAGCAAGACAATGACCATGAGGAAGAAGGTGACCAGGACCGAGCTGGTCGTGCGCTGCTCGCGGCGAGCGGCCTCGGGGTCGACTTCCTCGTCCTCGTCGTCATCGAAGGCCGGGAAGCTGCCGGTGAAGGGCTCGGCCGGGACCGGCGCGGGCCCGGGAACGGTCTCGGAGGCGGTCGACAGGACGTTCGGGATCGGGTTCGTCGGCCCGGTGACCTGGACGTAGACGTCGTCGGTGGACTGCTCCTGCGCAGCCGCCGACTCCGGCTGCTGCGGATCAGGAGCCTGCGGGGCCGGTGCTGCGGCAGCCGAGGCCGCCTCGACGACGGCAGTCTGCTCGGTCGGTGTGTCGGAGGCGGTGGGCACGACGGACGGTGCCGGCTCCGGCTGAACCGGTGCGGGTGCCGTCTGCCCCGGCGGTGCGCTGACCGTGGTGCTCTTGCCCGCACCGCTGCGCCGCAGCCGGTCCAGGACTCCGCGCGCCACGTTGGCGACACCGGCTCCCGCGGCACTGACGGCGGCCGAGGCACCTGCGGCACCGCCACCAGTGGCGCCGCCGCCGCTCGATGAGGGGTGCTGGGACGAGGGGCGCTGCGCCGGTCCGGACTCGTGGTAGCCGGCCACCTGGTCCCAGGTGCCCAGTGAGCGCGCCACCTCAGCGGCGGAGATGGGGGGCTGGCTGCTCCAGGTGCGTTCGCACAGCTCGTCCAGGACCGGGTCGATTCCCGGCACGAGCGTGGAGGGCTTGACCGGGACACCGCCCAGTCGAGGTGCGGAGGGAATACCCGGCCGCTTGCCCGGCCACCGGCCGGTCAGGCCGTAGTAGAGGATCTCCACCAGGGAGCGGGCGTCGGCACGGTCCGCGGCCGATGGGTCATGGCCGGCGACCCGGCTCTCCAGATCGAGGGCGGCGGCCTCAATGCCCAGGCCACTGACCTTCACCGTACCGTCGGGAAGAACGCGGATGGACTCCGGCGACAGGTTGAGGTGGTGCAGTCCCCGGCGAGCACCGGCGTCCAGCGCCTGTGCGGTCTCACCGATGATGGCGCGCGCCTGCGCCGGGGGCATGCCCCGGGAGACCAAGGAGGAGAAGGTCCTTCCGGTCAGCGGCTCGGTGACGATGACGGAGGGTTCGGCGCGCTCGACGTCATAGACCTGCTGGAGACGCTGGTCCTCGACCAGGACCGCCCTGCTGGCCGACTCCAGGACGTTGTCGCGATGAAGCGTCGCGTCGGTGAGAACCAGGATCGTGACGTCTCGATCCAGGATCGTGTCGACGCCACGGTGCCTGACAATGCGCGGCAGGGTGGTGGACAGCGTTCCCAGGAGCCCGTAGCGACCACTGCCGATCGGCGTCGCCTCCGACATGCGTCTCCTTCCTTGAGATGGTTGTCCATCTGAACCAGTTGACCCCATCGTAACTGTCCGCGGGCTCCAGACCGGGGTGATGTGGCCGGTGTGGGCAGAGCTGTGTGACGGGTGGGTGGCGGAGCGCCCTGTGGCCCCCCGCGACGGGGGAATGCTGGCCGGCAGCGACGGCGGGATACTCCCGGGTGCGTTGGCTGGGAGGTGCCCCGGGGTGGGCCAGTGGTGGGAGGAGCCGGCTGCGGCATCGGCGCTCGGGGGCGGCGGCGCGGCCGCGGCCTGCGAGGGTGCCGGTGGCGGCGGTGCGAGACGCTGGACGGGCTGCCCGTGGTGAGGGTGGCCCGCCGCGGCCTGCGAGGGGTGGCCGGCCGCGGGCTGGGACCCCATTTGACCCGGCTGTCCCCAGGAGCGGGTCTGGGCCTGAGCCGGTGGCGGTGGTGCGGGCGGAATCGCTTGAGCACCCCCGGAGGTGTAGCCAACAGCACCATGCGCCGTCGTCCCCGTTGAAAGACCGGAGGGGCCTGAGGCCGCCTGAGCCGGTGGCGGCGGGGGCGCAGGCGTCTGGACGGCGGCCATCTGAGCGGTCGCCTGGGTCTGTGGCTGCGCCGGCGACAACCAGGCCGCCGCCGCCAGGACCGCTCGCCCGGGGGCGCCGGGCAGACGCCGGCCGAGCGTGGACAGGATCCGCGAGAAGGGCCGGAAGGCGACCGTGATCTCCTCGATCCGGACAATGCGCCCCATCAGCAGGTAGATGAGCGACATGACGGTGGCGACGACGGCGATGTGTCCGAGGGCCGCGGTCATGTTGGCCAGGGAGGAGTCGGTGTCGATGTCACCGAGCATCGTGTTGAGCAGGATCCCGACGACGACCGCGGGCGCCACCGCCATGATGAGACGCAGGTGGGTGGTGACGATCTTGCGGCCGTCGAGGCTGGGCAGGTGGGAGCGCATCATGGGGATGACCACCACGCAGCCCCCGATCTGGCTGATCGTGTTGGCCGCGCCCGCCCAGGTCATCCAGTGGTTGGCCGGGGCGACGAAGTAGGCCAGGACGCACAGGATCACGGGGATGACGCCGACGACGACGTCGGCCAGCAGCAGCCGCTTGGTATCGGAGTAGGCCAGCATCACCCGCTGGGTCCCGAACCAGATCCCCTGCGGGACGATGCCCAGTGCCAGAGCGATGAGCATGGGGGCGCTGGCCTGGGCTTCGGGCAGGGAGATCGAGGGGGTGAAGAGCTGCAGGGCCGGGACGGCCAGGACGCAGATGCCGGCGGTGGCCAGCACCGTGAAGACGCCCGCCGAGCGCAGTCCCAGAGAGAGGTCCTCGCGCACGCCGGCCGCGTCCCCGGCCGCGGCCTTCTCACTCATCCGGGTGAACAGGGCCGTGATGATGGAGGTGACCACGAGGGACTGGGGCAGCATGTACACCAGGTAGGCGTTGAGCCACATGGTCGTGGAGGGCACGATGACGTTCGCGTACTCGGGCTGCTCGGAGGCCGTCACCGCGTAGGAGCCCAGGTTGGAGGTGATCCAGTTGCTCAGACTGGCCACGCCCACCCCGGCCAGCGCCCACAGGGCCACCTTGACGGTCTTGCCCAGCCCCAGGCCCCGCACCCCGAAGATGATGCGCGGCCGGAACCCGGAGCGCACCAGGGGGATGTAGAGGATCAGCGCCTGGACCGCGATGCCCAGGGTCGTCGTCGCCCCGATGAGGGTGATCCGGCCCCAGCCCCAGACCTCTGCGCCTTCACCGGCGGTGTAGCGGCCGTAGATATGGAGGTAGAACAGGATCGAGGCGATCGAGATGATGTTGTTGAGCACCGGCGACCACATGTAGGGCCCGAAGCTCGAGCGGGCGTTGAGCACCTGCCCCCACAGGGCGTACAGGCCGTAGAAGAAGACCTGCGGCATGAACCAGAACGCGAAGGCGAAGGACAGCGCTCGCCACTGCCCCTGGGCCAAGGAGTTGGCGTTGAGGGTGAAGATGAGGGGCGCGGCCGCGGTCGCGATGCACGTGACCGCCAGCATGAGCGTGGCCGCGGCGGTCAGGAGGCGGTTGACGACCTCCTCGCCGTTGCGCCGTCGCAGCGCCTGAACGATCTGCGGCACCAGGATCGCGTTGAGGATCCCGCCGATCATCATGTTGTACAGGTAGGTGGGCAGGTTGTTGGCCGTGTTGAAGGCGTCGGCGGCCCCCGACCCGGTGGCGCCCAGCGCCATGACGATCAGGGCGTTGCGCACCATGCCCAGAATGCGGGAGACCAGGGTCCCCGAGGCCATGATGGCCGAGGAGCGCGCCAGGGAGGCCTGGCTGCGCCCCTGGGAGGAGGATCGCCCGATCCGTACACGCTTGATGATGCTCATGCCGTCTCCTGTGCAGCCGGGGCCACTGCGGTGCGGCGGCCTCGTCGTACTGTCCTCACCGTACCGGTCACCACGATGGCGACCAGGACCCCGACGATGACTCCGGTGCCGCGTCCCTCCCAGTCGGCGCGTACGCGCATGTTGACGGTGGTGGGGGTGCCCACGGTGGTGCCGTCGGCGGCGAGCACCTGCACCGTCAGGGCGACGTCGCCGGAGCCGACGGCCTGGATCGGCACTGTGACCTTGGCCTGTTGGTGGGCCGGGACCCGCACGGTGGTGGTGCGCGGGACCCGGAGTCGCTTGTTGTTCGAGACCAGGTAGACCTGAACCGTCACGTCCTGGTTCAGGGAGGAGGTGATGCGCACCGGCAGCTGGGCCTCGGAGCTGATGACGTTGATGGTCGACGACGGCACCGCGGCCAGCGAGGAGGTGACGCCGGCGCCGGCCGCCTCGGCATTGGGGATCTGGGCATTGCGGGTCTTGGGGTCGGAGCGCCAGGACGCTGAGGAGACCACCGTCTCCAGGCTGGTGTAGTCGCCCAGGAGGGCGGCCGGCTCGGAAAGCACTGAGGAGATCGACTGCAGGGTTGTGGCGGTACGATCGGCGGCGGCGAGGGTGTCGGCGGGCAGCTCGTTGACGTCGATCACCGTGTCCGGCATCTCGGAGCGATCGATCCGCGAGGTGCCCTCGGCCACGGCCGAGACCTCCTGTTGGGCGTGCTCCTGGAGGGTGGACAGAGGCTGGGACTGGGTCCAGGGGACTGAGCGCAGGGCGGCCACCCGCTCGCGCACGACCGATGACTGCACGGCGGAGGCGGCCCGGCGGGGCATCGCCACAACGATGTCCCGCTCCAGCGCCGGGGCCTGGCGGGCCAGGATGGCACTGTCGCTGCGCAGCAGCTGGCGGGTGTCGAGCGCGGTGGCCTGGGCGCTCTGGGTGGTCGGGGTGCCCTGATCGGAGGCAGTGGGTTTGGCGTCCTCACCGGTGAGCGCCCCCGACAGGGACTGCTCCGGGATCAGGACCGCGTGGTCCCCGGAGGCGCCCAGACCGGAGGGGGTGTAGGTGAGGTCGTCGGACGGCGACAAGGACTCCGGTGAGGCGATGATGGTCGAATCCGGCTGCGCCAGCGCATTGACGGTGGTGGCGTCCGCGACGCTGGAGGCCAACCAGGACACCGACGTCGGGGCCCCCACCTTGACGATGGCCGACTCCTGGGTGCGCCGTGCGGCGGTCTCGATGAGGCTCGTCTGCTGCAGGTGCGCCAGGGCCGCGGTGTCGGAGTCGCCCCACGGCAGAGCCACGAGGCTGTCGGTGTGGATGGCCCGCGCGAGAGCCGCGGAGAGCTGGATGACCTCGTTGGAGACTTGAGACGTCTTCTTGTCCGACGGCGACGTCGCGGTGCCCCCCGCCTGCGGGGACGGGGCGGCGCTCGCCGAGGGGGCCGGCGTCGACGGCGCGGTCGGGGCCGACGATGCGGAGGAGTCGGCGCTCTGGGGCGCCTGAGGGGAGGCGTCCGGCGTGGAGGGCTGGGAGCTGCTGTTGCGGGCGGCCTGCTCGAGGCTGGCCGTGGTGACACCGAGGGCCTCGATCAGTGCCGGGTCGACGGCGACCACGACGCCGTCGCCGGCCATGCTCACCAGGCCCTGGACCCGGTTGTGGATGCGACTGAGGGCCTCCGTGCGCTCCTGGGTATGCGGGGCGGACAGCACCGCCATCTCCTGAGCGGAGGCGGTCACCGGCAGGAAGACGGTCATGCGCACCGGCGCGACGGAGGTGCCGCTGTCCCACACGAGGATGCTGCGGTCCTGGGCCAGGGAGACGTCCTGGGTCGCCAGGGCGACGGAGACGCCGCGCGGCCCCCACTGGTCAGTGCTGTCCAGCGGCAGCTCGTCGGCGGGAATGGTGATGGAGAACTGGGAGACGCCCCCCGGCTGGAGGTCGTGACCCAGTGGGACTGTGAAGGGGTCGGACAGTCCTGACTCGTCGGTCCCGGTCAGCCACTTGCTCAGGCCCCGACTCGTGGCCTCCGTGGATCGCTGCACCCGCGTCACCAGGTCCGCCCCGGTGATGGTCTGAGCGGTTCCGTTGGTGATGGTGCCGGTCAGGTTGAGGTCCTGGTCGCTGTGGAGCACCTCGGGGGCCATGGCGTCGATGCTCACGGTCACCTGGTTGGTGGTCTTGTCCTTCTCCGCCGGGGCGGATGGGGTGGCCGTCGTCGAGGCCGACGTCGCGGACGGCTTCGCCAAAGCTGCCGGGGCGGCCGGGGCAATCTCAGCGGAGAGCCCGGCGGACTGCGCGAGCGGGAGTGTGCCGGAGCCCTGGTCCGCCTCGGCCACGGGCAGGGCGGCCACCGGCCACAGCACCAGGCCGGCCACTCCCAGTAGGGCGGCAATGGTCACCATCGCCCTGCTCCGCAGCCGGGAGCCCAGCGTGGTGACCACCTTCGCGTACACAGAGGCGGCGGTGCCCGTCATCCATCCCCCACCAGGATGTCCCAGGCCGCGGCCACGATACGGCGCTCGTTGGGGTAGGCCAGGCGGTGGGAGACGTCATCGAGGGCGACCCACTCGACGTCCTCGGCCTCATGGTCCGGGTCATTCTCCGTGGTCAGCGTGCCGCTGACCGCCTCCAGCAGGAAGTGGTGCACCACCTTGTGGACGCGGTGCTCGTGGCCGGCGAACCAGTAGTCGATGGTCGCCAGGTGGCGAAGAACCCGACCGGTGATCCCGGTCTCCTCCATGATCTCGCGGACCGCGGCCTGCTCGGGGGTCTCGGCGCCCTCCAGGTGCCCCTTGGGCAGGCACCACTCCAGGCGCCCGCCCCGGTTGCGCCGGGCGATGACCGCGGTGAAGGCCTGCCCGTTCTGGACGTCGACGACCAGGCCGCCGGCACTGGTCTCGTTGACGATGGGCAGGGCGCGTGCACTCGCCCGGTGGGCCGGGTTTCCGGCGCGGGGCGTGCGAGTGCGTGGAGAGGGCATGGGGACACTCTAGGGCGTCCGGGCCGCCGGGCGCCGCTGGCCGAGTACGTCGTCGCACACAACTGCGCCATCCGCGGACGGACGTGAGGGGGCGACGGCGGTCGGTGGCGGCCGTGGCCGCGGTGCGGGATGGTCCTCACCACAGGGTGGCGGAGGCCGAGGACGACGGCGCACCGGTGAGGGTTCATGGCAGGCTTGGGCCGATGACTGCGCACCCCGCTCCCGCTGACCCCGCCGACTCCCCGGAAGCCGCCGAGAACCGGGGCCTGACGCCTAAGGCCCGTCAGGCACTCGAGGGCCTGCCCCCCGCCCTGGCGGCCCTGGGCCACGCCTTCGTACGCGCCGGGCACGAGATCGCCCTGGTCGGCGGGCCGGTGCGGGACGCCTTCCTCGGCGTCGCCCCCCACGACCTGGACCTGACCACCTCGGCCCGCCCCGAGCAGACCGAGAAGATCTTGGCCGCCTGGGGCGAGACCACCTGGGACGTGGGCCGGGCCTTCGGCACCATCGGCGCGCGCAAGGGCTCCACCATCGTGGAGGTCACCACCTACCGCACCGAGGCCTACGAGGTCGGCTCGCGCAAGCCCCAGGTGACCTACGGTGACACCCTCACCGGGGACCTCACCCGCCGCGACTTCACCGTCAACGCCATGGCGCTGCGCCTGCCCGACCTCGAGCTCGTCGACCCCTGCGGCGGCCTGGCCGACCTGAGCGCCGGCATCCTGCGCACCCCCGTCAGCGCCGAGCAGTCCTTCGACGACGACCCCCTGCGCATCATGCGGGCCGCCCGCTTCGCCGCCCAGCTCGGCTTCGACGTCGAGATGGACGTCATGACCGCCATGGAGGAGATGGCCCCCCGCCTGGAGATCGTCTCCGCCGAGCGCGTGCGCGCCGAGCTCGAGCGCCTGCTCATCAGCCCCTGGCCCCGGCGCGGACTGGAGCTCATGGTCCACACCGGCGTGGCCGACGTCGTCCTGCCCGAGCTGAGCGCCCTGCGCGAGACCGTCGACGAGCACAAGCGCCACAAGGACGTCTACGAGCACACCCTGACCGTCCTGGACCAGGCCATCGACCTGGAGACCGGGCCCGACGGGCCCGTCCCCGGCCCCGACCTGGTGCTGCGCCTGGCCGCCATCCTCCACGACATCGGCAAGCCCGCCACCCGCCGCTTCCTGCCCGACGGCACCGTCACCTTCCACGGCCACGACCACGTCGGCGCCCGGATGACGGCCAAGCGGCTGCGGGCCCTGCGCTTCGACAAGCAGACCATCAAGGACGTCTCCCGGCTGGTCGAGCTCCACCTGCGCTTCCACGGCTACGTCGACGCCGCCTGGTCGGACTCGGCCGTGCGCCGTTACGCCACCGACGCCGGTCCCCTGCTGGAGCGCCTCCACCGGCTCACCCGGGCCGACGTCACCACCCGCAACCGCCGCAAGGCCGCCATGCTGGACCGCGCCTACGACGACCTCGAGGAGCGCATCGAGGCCCTGCGCGCCGCCGAGGAGCTGGCCGCCATCCGCCCCGACCTCGACGGCGGCCAGATCATGGCCGAGCTCGGCGTGGCCCCCGGGCCGGTCGTCGGCGAGGCCTACCGTTTCCTCATGGACCTGCGCATGGAGAAGGGGCCCATCGGCGAGGACCTGGCCCGCCAGGCACTGCGCTCCTGGTGGGCGGCCCGCCAGAAGAGCTGAGGGAGACAGAGTGCTTGAAGCCTCAAGGGAGCTGCGGGTCGGTGTCGTCGGCATCGGGGCCCGCTGCTACCTGGCCGCGCTCGCGGACTCCTCGCCGGTCCCGGCCCGGCTCGTGGTCGCGGCCGACACCGCCCCCGACGCCGTCGAGCGCGCTCGGCGGCTCCTGCCCGAGGGCGTGGCGGTCGTGGCCGACCACCGCGACCTGCTGGGGTTCGGGATCGACGCCGTCGTCCTGACTACCCCCGACGACACGCACGAGGAGCTGGCCTGTTTCTTCCTCGAGGCCGGCATCCCGGTCTACCTGGAGAAGCCCCTGGCCATCACCATCGAGGCCGCCGACCGCATCCTTGAGACCGCCCGGCGCACCGGCACCCGCCTCTACGTGGGCCACAACATGCGCCACATGGAGGTGGTGCGGCTGCTGAAGTCGATCATCGACTCCGGGCGGATCGGTGAGGTCAAGGCCATCTGGTGCCGCCACTTCGTGGGCAACGGCGGCGACTACTACTTCCGCGACTGGCACGCCGAGCGCCGCCACGTCACCGGCCTGCTGCTGCAGAAGGCCGCCCACGATATCGACGTCATGAGCTGGCTGGCTCACTCCGCGCCCGCCCGCGTCGTCGGCATGGGCGGACTCATGGTCTACGGGGAGGCCGAGCGGCGCCCGGCGGGGACGAGCGCCGGCACTGTCATGCAGGACTGGTTCAGCCTTGAGCACTGGCCCGCCGACGAGGTGGACGGGCTCAACCCCGTCATCGACGTCGAGGACCACTCCATGCTCATGATGACCATGCGCAACGGGGTCATGACCTCCTACCAGCAGTGCCACTTCACCCCCGACTACTGGCGCAGCTACACGGTCATCGGTACCCGCGGCCGGGCCGAGAACCTCGGTGACGGGGCCGGCGACGTCGTCAAGGTGTGGACTGAGCGCACCGAGCACTACTCCGAGCGCGCCACCCAGGAGTATGTCATCGCCGAGGAGGGCACCGGGCACGACAGCGCCGACCAGCTCGCCATCGACGAGTTCCTGCGCTTCGTGCGCGGCGGCGGGGCCACCGAGGTCTCCCCGGTCAGTGCGCGCGACGCCGTCGCGGCCGGCGTGCTGGCCACCCGGTCCCTGCGCTCGGGCTCCGTGCCCTTCGACGTGCCCGAGCTCGACGTGGAGCTGGCGGCCTACTTCCACCGTGGGCAGCACAATCCTCACACACCGACCGAATCTTCATAAACGACGCGGCTCCGCGTCATCTTTGAAGAAAATGTCGGTCTGTACGGTCGGTAGCACGTACAGTGCGAGCCGGGCGGTGCCGGTGCCTCGCGGGGGACCCGAGCCGCGGGCAGGACAGGCCGGAGCCGAGGAGAGCGCATGATTCACCACATTACCCTGACCGGGCGGAGCATCGCCCTGGCCTGCGACGGCACGGTGACCACCCAGCACGGGGCCGGCGGCGCCACCGGCGCGGTCTATGTCGAGGCCTCCCACCTGACCCTCCTGCACGACATGCGCGACGGCGAGTTCTACCGCACCGGCCAGAACTCCTGGTCGCCGTCGGGCTGGCGCCGCCTGAGCGAGGCGCCCATGCGTATCGCCGATGAGCAGCGCCGTCGGACCGCCGACGACGCCCCCTGGGACGACCCGGCCCGCCACCACTCGGCCTGGATGGCGGTCCTGGAGGACTCCGCCGGGGCGCTGCTCGTGGGCTGCCTGGACGGGCGCACGCCGCGGCTGCGCGCCGACACCGCGGTCCTGGAGGCCTTCACCGAGTCCGGCGACCCGGCGCGCTGGGTGATCCTGCCCGGCCCGGCCACCGCCGTCATGGCCCGCTACGCACGCGAGCTCGGCGAGAGCCTGGGGGGCCGGGCGATCGAGCCGCAGAGCGTGTGGTGCTCCTGGTACTCCTACTACGAGGGCATCTCGCAGGAGGCCCTCGAGCGGGAGATCCCGCAGGTCGCCGAGCTGGGCTTCAAGACGCTTCAGATTGACGACGGCTGGGAGGTCGCGGTCGGCGACTGGGAGGCCGGCGAGAGCTTCGGCGACGGCATGGAGGCCGCCGCGACCCGGATTCGGGAGGCCGGCATGCAGCCGGGCCTGTGGGTGGCGCCCTTCATCGCCCTGCCCGGCTCACGGGCCGTGCGCGACTACCCGGAGATGTTCGTCCACAACGCCGACGGCGGACTGGCCGTGGCCGGCTCCAACTGGGGCGGCGACTACTACGCGCTGGACACGACCCACCCCACCGCCCAGACCTACGTGCGCAAGCTCATCGCCAAGATCGTCCACCGGTGGGGCTTCAGCTACCTCAAGCTCGACTTCATCAACGCCGCCGCCATCCCCGGCTACCGGCACCGCCAGATCGACCGGGAGGAGGCCTACCGCACTGGGCTGCGGCTCGTGCGCGACACCGCCGGGGAGGAGACCTTCCTGCTGGGCTCCGGGGCGCTCATCATGCCCTCCATCGGGCTGCTCGACGCGGTGCGGGTGGGGCCGGACGTGGCCCCCATGTGGGAGAACTACGCCTCCGACGACTTATCCGACGCCAAGGCCTACAACGCCCTGCACGCCGGCATCAACCGGCTCTGGCTGGGGCGGGTCATCGGGGTCGACCCCGACGTCGTCTTCTTCCGCCACCGCCGCAACCTCCTGGACGACACCCAGATGCAGTGGCTGCGCGACGTGGCCGAGGCCAGCCGCTACCGGTGCCTGTCGGACCAGATGACCTGGCTCGACGAGGAGGAGAAGGAGGCCGTGCGCGCCTTCCTGGCCGCCGAGGACGAGCCCCTGGAGATCCTGGGCCGCTACCGCTTCAGCCTGGGCGAGCGCGAGATCGACCTCACCGAGGCCATCGAGGGCAAAGCATCGGCCTACCCTCTGTGAGGCGGGGCTGGGGCGACGTCGGGGCCGGGAGCCGGCCGAGGTCCTACGGTCCCAGCAGGGCGGCGGGTACGACGGCGATCCCGTCCTCGTCCCGGTAGGCCAGACGGCCGGTGGTCACCAGGACTGCGTCCGCGAGCCTCGGCCCGATCTTCTTGCGCAGCCAGCGCAGGTGCTTGGTGTCCTCCGGCTTGGGGGTGGCCCTCGCCTTGATCTCGAAGGCGACGACCCGACGGTCGGCTCCTTCGAGGATGATGTCGATCTCCTGGAGCCCGCCTTTGGTGCGCAGGTGGAAGACCCGGGCGCTGAGGACCTCTGCGTAGACCTGAAGACTCTGAATCACCAGGGACTCGAATAGTGAGCCGAGTACTCGGGGGCGGCGTGGGGTGCCCCGAGGGCTGGTGAGGATCGGGTGGCCGACCCCGCGGAGGTTGAGAGAATAGGGAGGCCCCGCCGCCGTGGTGAGGCCTCCCCTGTGCAGGTGTCAGTCTTGTTTTGTTAGGACGTAGTCCACGAAACCAGGCTTCCAAGAAAACAGGCCACGCTTGTGCTCCGATACGATCACCCAGCCCTCGGCCAACAGTTTGGTTAGTTTGCGGGCCTCGCTCTTCCTGCGAATATCTAGGGTGATCTTCTTCGTCTTCGGTCTACTCATGATGACTTCCTTTTGGGATGGTAGGGGTGAACAAATACTACGCTGATGCCCGCTAGATGAAAAAGATGGCACTAGAAGCAGAACTCTTATGGCGTTGTGTGTGGGTTCAGTCGGTGCGTTCGGAGAAAGTTGTCTTGTGTTGACAGGTGAGTGATCTTGCTGCAACGCCAACTAAAGAGATGGTTGGTGATGTTGTTGTTGCGGGTGTAGGGTCTTCCTAAGAGTTGCCCGCTAACTCGCGCGATACGTTATGAACCGCGGTCTTTTCGAGTGAAGGGTGAGTTTACTCCACGAGGGCGGGGTGTATTGCCCAAGAGTTGTGTGTACTGCTCGAAATTACGCCCCTCATGGAGTACTCACGAGTCTTGTTTCCTAGCCCAGACTGATGTGCACTACACGTTAAATTCCACCCGTGTAGCTTAACTAACCCCTGCCGGATCCGGCCCCCAAGCCAGGGCGCCTACTGCATGAGGGGCGGGTGCTACTGGAAGAGGGTTGGGGCTACTCCGCGGGGGTCGGGGGTTCGTGCAGTACGCACAACCGTCGGTCAGTAGATCCCCACCCTCGTGGAGTGGGCCGGCTGGAGGCGGGGCGGGATAGCGCCGACGTCGAGCCACCGCCGGGAGGCTGCGCGGGAACCAGGCGGGAACCAGGCGGGAACCAGAGACGGCCGGTCAGAGGTCAGGCTGGGGAAAGCGGGGCCGGCCCCTGGGGTGAGGGCGCCCGGCCCGGCCGCCAGGACCTCGGCAGACCTCGCGGAGTCGAGCCCGTCGGCAGCTCAGTGTCCACGGTGCTGACATTAGCGGTCCCGCCGTCGAGGCGCCCAGCGGAAATCGTTGGAATTCCGCGGTTCTTTCTTGGATTGTGGTACCGGAGTGGCGTTAATGTCAGCCTTGTGGACACTGACGCCCCGCCAGGCTGCCGTGAACGCCCTGCTCCTCAGCCGGCCGCGACCTCGAAGGTTCCGACCCGCTCCGCGATCCCCGCCGCCAGGTCCTCGATCATCCTGGCGTCGTGGAGGCGTGTCCGCCAGCCCTCCGGGATTGCGCTGCGCCCGTAGAGCGCCCCCGCCAGCTGCCCATAGATGGCCCCGACGGTGTCGGCGTCGTCGCCCAGGTTCACGGCCAGCAGCGCCCCGTCGAGGAAGGTATCGGTCCTGGCCAAAGCCCACAGCGCCGCCTCCAGACTGTGCAGGACGTAGCCCGACGACGAGATCTCCTCGCGCTCCTTAACCCGGTAGGAGCCGCCCAGGATTGACGCCAGCGCGGGGCTGGTCACCTGCTCGGCCAGGCCCACGGCCACCGCGTACAGCTCTGCGTGAGACGCCCCCTGGATGGCGGCTGCGATCAGGCGTCCGTAGGCCCCGCACGCCTCGACGCACTCGACGGCCGGATGGGTGGTGCGTGAGCTGTCGGCGCAGAACCGTCCCGCTGCCTCGAGGTCGTCGCAGAAGGCCATCGCGACCGGTGCCAGGCGCATCAGCGAACCGTTGCCCGCGCTCATCCCACCGGCCGTCTCACGGTAGGGCTCGCCGGTGGCCTCGAACTCCCTCAGGGCGGTCAGGGTCTGGTTGCCGATGTCGAAGCACCGGCCCGTGCTGCTGAGGTACCCGTCGCGGTACCAACGGACGAACCGGCCCAGCTGGTCGCCCGGATCGTAGGTTCCGGTCTCCACCAGGCTCGCTGCGATGCACAGCGCCATGGACGTGTCGTCCGTCCACTGCCCTGGCGCCAGACCGAATACCCCGCCGCCCACCATGTCGGTGACGGGCGGGAAGGAGCCGCGCGGCTGGAACTCCACGGTGGTACCCAGGGCGTCGCCCACCGCCAGCCCCAGGAGGCTGCCCACCATCCGATCCTCATGCATGGGGTCACAGTACAGAGGATGGGCGGAGGACGACCGGGAATGACGGCCCACGGGTGGCTTCTCGGAGCCGGACCGGCCGGCTCCGGGCGGTCCGGGCGCCCGCCAGGACTCCGCCGTCGGGCCCCGCCTACTTGGTGGGGGTGCGGCCCAGGGTGAGGTAGCCGGGAAGCGTCTGGTCCTGGCCGGCGCTGGAGAAGCGCAGCGGCTGGCCCGAGTCCAGTGGGTTGACCACGCGCACCAGGATCGTGTTCTGTCCGGCCGGGTCTGCCGGGAGCTGCCCGGAGAAGGTCTGGGTCTTGCCGACCGCGACCTTGCGCAGGTCGCCGCTGAGCGTGGTGCGTCCGACCTCCATGCCGTTGGAGGTGTTGATGGCCACCGCCTCCACGTTCCAGTTGTAGTAGAAGGGCGCCACCCCGTTGTTGGCGATCTGCACCTCGACCTTGCCGTTGCGCATCCGCCAGCGCGCCACCGCCAGGTCGTAGCCGGTCTCGGCGGAGGCCTGCACGGTCCGCTCGCGCTCGGAGCCGTTGAGGGTCGTGGTGAAGGCCCAGTTGTCCACCAGCCAGCTCGCGTGCGTGGCCTTGATGGAGGCGTTGATGTCCACCGTTCCTCCGTTGGAGCCCGAGGCCATGCAGCTGCCCGGGTTGCGCACGGAGCACTCCTGGATGCCCGGGTAGATCTCGCCGCCGATGGGGTGCTGCTGCCAGGCCTGGTCTGCCTTGGCCTGCTTGAGCTTCGGCAGGAAGTGCCAGTCGGCGGTGTCCATCGTGGCGTAGCCGAAGGAGTCGTCGTGGTAGCCGACCCCGTGCTTGACCGTCTCCGCGGACGGGTAGCGTGCCAGCGTCGGCGTCACCTGGAAGGCGCTGCCCCAGGTGTCAACGAGGGTGTTCTGGTTCGCTGCCGACGGCATCCAGTTCTCGCCGGAGGGGTTCTCGCCGGAGACCTTGCCGTTCATCGGGTAGGTGTGCCCCTCGCCCCAGAAGCCCACCAGGCCGTGGGTGATGAAGGCCAGGCGCGGGTCGCCGTCGTACTGCTGGCCCAGGGCCGAGATGAAGCCGGTGAGCATCGACATCATCTCGGGGTCGTTGTAGTCCGGCGCCAGCGACTGGCCCGGCGCGTTGCCGTTGAACGTGTAGTCGTGGGTCGGCACCGCGTGGGAGCTCAGCAGGTAGGTCGGGATGCCGCTGGGGCGCCCGGGGTAGTCGACGTAGAAGCGCAGCACCGCCTGGTGTCCGCGCGAGGCGATGGCGTTGAGGTGCGCATCGAGCCTGTCCCACGAGTACGAGCCGGGCCCGGCGACGACGTCACTGACCGGCAGCGTCAGCCACTCCATCGTGTGGGGCGGGGCGTTCTCCTGCAGCGCCGGCGAGTGGGAGGCGTCCGCCGGCGCGAAGGGCATCATCCCCTTGAGCGGGTTGGCCTCCGGCGTGGCCGCCGCGGAGACCTCGATCCAGGCCCGGTTGCAGTTGCAGGCCCGGAACCCGGTGGCCAGGGACACCACGGCGACGAGCGCCATGAGGATGGCGCCCAAGCGCGGCTTGCGCCCCCTGCGGAGCCGGTCGAGCACCTGGTGTCCCAGGGAGGGAGTGCGATCGGAACCTGGGCCGTGCGATTGCTGCGCGGCCGCCGACGTGGAGCCGGAAGCTGCTGCAGAAGTGGTCTCGTCGTGCTGTGAATCGATCATAAAAACTTGTCAGGTAGGGACTTGGGCGTGGGTAAACCCTACCGGCCAGTTGAGCGGTCCACCTGTGCTATCGCTGACAACGTGCTCGGTTGACGGGGTGAAGGGCCTGTGCCACCCGTACTTTTGGAGGACATGAGAATTTCGTGTTGTGCCGCGTTCTGGCCGCATTCCGGCTGCGTTCCGGCAGCGGTCCGGCTGCGTTCCGACGTCGGCGGGTGACGCCATGCGGGACGACATTGCCGCCGCGCGCATAAGCGGCCATGATGACTCCGTGCGCGTTTTCAATTTCTCCGCCGGTCCTGCCCAGCTCCCCCTGCCCGTCCTCGAACAGGCCGCCTCCGAGCTCACCAGCTGGGGCGGATCGGGAATGTCCGTCCTGGAGGTCTCCCACCGCGGAGCGGACTTCGTGGCCTGCGCGGCCGACGCCGAGGCCACCCTGCGCCGCCTCCTGTCCGTCCCCGACAACTACCGCGTGCTCTTCCTCCAGGGCGGGGCCAGCGCCCAGTTCGCCGGCATCCCCCTCAACCTGACCGCCCCCGGCGACACGGTCGCCTACCTCAACACCGGCCAGTGGTCCGCCAAGGCCATCAAGCACGCCGGCGCTTACGAGCTCGACGTCGTCGTGCCCGCCGACGAGGCCGCCTCCTCCTACACGACCACTCCCGAGCCCGGCTCTTTCACGGTGCCCGAGGCGGCCCGCTACCTGCACTACACGCCCAACGAGACCATCGGCGGCGTCGAGTTCGACTACGTGCCCGAGGCCGGCGAGGTCCCGCTGGTAGCCGACTTCTCCTCCACGATCCTCTCCCGGCCCATCGACGTCTCCCGCTACGGCCTCATCTACGCCGGGGCTCAGAAGAACATGGGCCCCTCGGGCCTGGCCGTCGTCATCGTGCGCGAGGACCTGCTGGGGCGGGCCCGCCCGGTGACCCCCACCGTCCTGGACTACCAGAAGATGGCCGACGCCGACTCCATGCTCAACACGCCCCCCACCTTCGCCATCTACCTGCTGGGGCTCATCGGCCACTGGATCGAGGACGGCGGCGGCCTGAAGGCGATGGCCGAGCGCAACCGCGCCAAGGCCGAGCTCCTCTACGGCTACATCGACTCCTCCGACTTCTACGCCAACCCCGTTCAGGAGCGCTCGCGGTCCTGGATGAACGTGCCCTTCACCCTGGCCGACCCCGCCCGCGACGCCGACTTCCTGGCCGGCGCCCAGGCCGCAGGGCTCACCAACCTCAAGGGGCACCGCTCTGTGGGCGGCATGCGCGCCTCCATCTACAACGCCATGCCGATCGAGGGCGTGCGCGCCCTCATCGACTACATGACCGACTTCGCCGCCCGGGCCTGAGCGCCCGCCAGCTCACCATCCCGGCCGTCTCGCCTGGCCTGCGGGCCCGATCACCCGCCCGCGCGCCCAGTCGCCCGTCCCAACCGCTTCCTCCACCCGGACCGCTCTGCAGAAAGTACTTCCGTGACCACCAGCAGCGTTGACCACAAGTTCCGCATCCGTACCCTCAACGCCATCTCCGGGGCCGGCCTGTCCCGCCTGCCCGACGAGCTCTACGAGGTCGGCGGCTCCGTGGAGGAGCCCGACGCCCTCCTGGTGCGCTCGGCCAAGCTCCACGACACCCCCATCGAGGAGTCGGTCCTGGCCGTGGCCCGGGCCGGTGCCGGCACGAACAACATCCCGGTCGAGGCGCTCACCGAGCGCGGCGTGCCCGTGTTCAACACCCCCGGCGCCAACGCCAACGCCGTCAAGGAGCTGGTCCTGGCGGGACTGTTCATCGCCTCGCGCAACCTCATCCCGGCGGCCCGCTTCGCCCACACGCTCGAGGGCGACGACGCCGAGATCGCCAAGGCCGTCGAGGCCGGCAAGAAGCAGTTCGTCGGGTTCGAGCTGCCCGGCCGCACGCTCGGCGTCATCGGCCTGGGGGCCATCGGCGTGCAGGTGGCCAACGCCGCCCTGGGGCTGGGGCTCAACGTCGTCGGCTTCGACCCGGGAATCTCCGTGGAGCACGCCTGGCACCTGAGCGCGGAGGTCGAGCGGGCCGACTCCATGGAGGAGGTCTTCCGTCGCGCCGACATCCTCACCGTCCACGTGCCCCTCATCCCCGCCACCCGCGGGCTGGTGAGCACCCAGCGCCTGGCCCTCATGAAGGAGACCGCGGTGCTGCTCAACTTCGCGCGCGCCGAGATCGTCGACACCGACGCCGTCGTGGCGGCCCTGGACGAGGGCACGCTGCGCGGTTACGTGTGCGACTTCCCCTCCACGCAGGTTCACAAGCACCCCAAGTGCATGTCCCTGCCGCACCTGGGCGCCTCCACCAAGGAGGCCGAGCGCAACTGCGCCATCATGGCCGCCGACTCCCTGCGCGGCTTCCTCGAGGACGGGCAGGTCCACAACTCGGTCAACTTCCCCGAGGCCGTCATGGCGCGCCAGGAGGGCACGCACCGGCTCGTCATCGTCAACCGCAACGTGCCCAACATGGTCGGCCAGGTCTCCACGATCGTGGCCCAGCACGGGCAGAACATCGCCGACCTGCTCAACAAGTCACGCGGCGAGCTGGCGGTGACGCTGGTCGACGTCGAGGGCGAGATCGAGCCCAAGGTTCTTGAGGAGTTGCGCGCGATCGACGGCGTGCTGTCGGCGCGCTGCATCTGAGCCGACGCCCCGCGCTGCTGGGGCCCCGCGCGGCCGGTGACGTCTCGCGCGTGCGGGGCCATTCTCTTTCGGCTGGGGACATCTCGCGCGTGCGGGGACATTTCTGTGCGGCCGGGGACATTCGACGCCGTCGGGGACCAGATTCCTGTCCCCCGACGCGCAGGATGGCCCTGACTGGAACGAGACGCACCCGGCCGCGTGGAATGTCCCCGGCCGGTGGGGTCCGCACGTGCCAGATGCACCTGCGGACCCCGTGGGATGTCAGAGGTTGTTGATCCAGGCCCTGCGGTGCCCGAACAGCGAGAGCGTGGGCTTGTAGAGGAGCACGTACTGCCCTCCGGCCGACACGTCGGCATCGAAGCAGACATCGCCGCTGACCGAGCCACCCGCAATCAGCTTGGAGGCCGACAGGTGGTTGCTCGAACCCATGAAGCCGCTGTTGCTGATCGCCCCGGCCGGGTCCTGCAAGGTGAAGTCCAGGGCATTGACGTCCAGGGTGTTCTTGGAGCCGTTGGTGATCGTGATGGTCGAGCAGGCGGTGGGGCCCAGGGTGGCGTCACCCGCGGTCACAGGCGTGGCGCTGACCTTGATGCCGTCGTCGTCGATCGTGTCACCGGCGTTTCCGACGACGTCGTCGCGCTGCTTCCCGGGGAAGCTCAGTGCGGAGTCCGACTTCTCGGCATCCTTTGCCGGCTCCTGCTGCTGGGGGCTGGGTGCGGCTGCGGAGTCCTGGCCGGCGGTTGCTTGAGCGGGCGCGCTGGCCATCGACTGGATGGACGGCGGGGTGGCGGCGGTCGTGCTCGAGTTCCCCGAGCCCCCACCACCGTTGAGTGCGGAGGCGATCATGCCGACGGCGATGAAGGCGCCGATACCGGTGAGGATCTTGTGCCGGGCGAACCAGGAGCGCTTCGGCTCGGGAGTGGGCATGCCCATGCCTGCGGCCGGGGCAGGGAAGCCCGGGGCGGGGACACCGGCGGGTGAGGAAGGGACTGGGTTGACGGGGCTGGTCATGATGGGTCCTTCGAGATGCGGGAGGTGAGGCACTGAGCGGGATGCGGCAGTGCCCATCACGGTGTGTCGTCACCGGAGCTGACGGGATCAGCTGACGGGAACAACGATGGCCCCGGCCGTGCGGCGCGCACATCGACCGATGAGTCCGAGGCGGCCGTCCGAAAGGGCACTCGTCGCGACTGACCAAAAGGACGATGCCTCCCGCGCCGTAGCGCCCGAATCGTGTCCTATCGGGCGATCATGCGTGTCAGTGCCCGGTTCTACAGTGAGCACATGTCAGTCCCCACCTACCCGCCCACTCCTGGACCCGGCACCCCACCCGTGTCGGGCTGGAGCGGTAGCCCTGGGGGCGGTCGGACTGAGCCCACTGCGCCCGCCTTCGGGGCGCGGGCCCTGCCATACCCGCCGATCCCACCGGCCTACCCCTCCTATCCGAGATATCCGGGATATCCGGGGTACCAGGGGTACGCGGGAGTCGCCCCGCATCTCTCATACCCCGCTCCTTCCGCTGCTCCCGGTACTCCTACGGCGTCGGACCCGCGCCTCCGCCCTCCGATGACTGCGGTTCCCTCCACCCCTGTGCCGTACGCGCCTGTAAGACCGGCTCCGTCGTTCACGCAGTCCCTGTCCCCGTCGCAACGCCATGCCCTGCGCGTCACCCTGACGATCCTGCGATCCCTGGGCCTGTTCGCCCTGTGCGCCATGGGGTTCCTCATCGCGCTGGGAACACGTTTCAACCATGAGCAGGTTCTCAAGGAGAGTCACCACCCAGTGCTCGAAGCCGCTGGAATCCTCACGGGGCTGGGGCTTCTCGTGGCGTTCTTCCTGCGTCGGCGCTGGCCGGTGCCCATCACGGTCGTCTCGGCGCTTGCGAGTGTTGTCGCCGCCCTGGACACCACCGTGGGACTCATCGCCTTCACCACCGTGGTACGCCGGTCCCGCTCCCTGCGCGACCCTGTCCCGTGGGCGACGGGCGCGCTGCTCGCCGTCGGTACCCTGACGGCGCTCTTCCGAGACGCGAGCTACGGGGCCACCGGGAGCTCGATGATCGGTGCCTTCAACTCCTCCCCCGACCCCCATGCCGTGACCCATGTCTCGGTGCTGCAGGTGCTGTTCCTCGCGGTGGTGGCCATGTCCCTGCCGGTCGGCGTCGGACTGTGGCTGCGCGCGCGTGACGGGGAGAGGAAGGCCCGACGTCGCGCCCAGGAGGCGGCCGATGCCTCAGCCCAGGCCGAGCGCGCCGCCCAGGAGCAGACCCGGACCTCCACCCGGTTGGCGGACACCGTCAGCCTGCAGGCCGAGCGTGAGCGGGTGGCTCGCGAAGTGCATGACGGACTCGGCCACCGCCTGTCGCTGCTCGCCCTCCACGCCGCCGCCCTGGAGCAGGGCGTCCTGGAGACGTCGGAGAGCTCGAATGCCCCAGAGGGCTCGCAGGCCCCGGACTCAGCCGGCGCCGTCGGTGAGGACGATCCGCGGGCCGCCGCCCAGCGCGTGCGACAGGAGGCCCAGGGCGCCATGCGGGACCTGCGTTCCCTGCTCGCCGTGCTGCGCGAGCCGGTGGGGGCGGTTGAGCCCGCCCCGCGCCTGGAGGACCTCAGAGAGGTGGTGGACGGGGTTCTTGCCGCCCGCCAGCCGCTGAGTTCCTCGATCTACCTCGACCGCGCTGCGCAGGCCGATGAGGTGCTCTCGCGAGCCGTCTACCGGATCGTCCAGGAGTCCTTGACCAACGCCCGCAAGCACTCGCCCGGTACGAGTGTGCAGCTGCGCGTCGAGGGCGGTCCGGACACCGGCATCGACATCACCTGCTCCAACCGGATCTCTCGGACCGAGCCGGAGGCTCAGGACCCCGAGCCCTATGAGGTGCCTCAGGCCTCGGGTACTGGCCGAGGCGCAGCGTCAGGACCCGGAGTCGTCGTCGGTGACGCCCAGGGCGGCTCGGGCCTGCGCGGCATGGCCCAACGGGCGGCGATCTGCGGCGGTACCTTCCATGCCGGCCCCGACGGCCAGGGCAGGTTCGTCGTGAGCGCGCACCTGCCCTGGCGCTCGGCGGAGTCGCCCCGCACCGGTCGCTGAGCGGCCGCCAACCAGTATCTGCACAGCCCGAGATCGGAGATACCGGTCGGCGCGCAGCTCACGGGGAGGCACCATCCGGGGCCTGGGCCGTTGGGATGGTGATTGTGTCGGCGCACGCACCTAGGCTGGTCCCGTGCCCGATCCCTCCGCCGCCCCGGCCTCCTGGTCCGCGTCCCCCGCACCGGCCCACCCGGTCCGTGTCATCCTCGTCGACGACGACCCACTGACCCGCGCCGCCATCAAGCCGCTCCTGCGGCCGAGCCAGGACTACGTCGTCGTCGCCGAGGCCGGTGACGGCCGTGAGGCGATCGACGTGGTGGGCCGTATCGAGGCCGATATCGTGCTCATGGACCTGGGCATGCCCGTCATGGACGGGATCGAGGCCACCCGCCAGATCTGTGCCGCACCGCGCCACCCCCACGTCGTGGCGCTGACCACCTGGGACGTCGACGACGCCGTCGTGCGCGTCATTGAGGCCGGTGCGGTGGGGTACCTGCTCAAGTACTCCGCCTCCGAGGAGCTCCATGCCGGGCTGCGTCGGGTCATGGCGGGCGAGTCAGTGCTCTCGCCGGGGGCGCTTGCCGAGCTGCTGCGATATGTGCGTTCCCAGCCGACGGCGCCGACGATGACGGCCTATGACCTTCGCTCGCAGGAGCGTCAGCACGCCGTGGCCCAGGCTCAGCAGGCAGCGGCGGGGCTCAGCCGGCGCGAGCTCGAGGTCATCGCCGCGGCCGCCGAGGGACTGACCACCGAGGAGATCGCGAACCGGCTGTACATCTCGGTCTCAACCGTCAAGGCCCACCTGCGCAGTGCGCAAGAGCGGGTCGGTGCCCGTAACCGGGTGCACCTGGCGGTCCTCGCCGAACGCGCCGGGCTGCTGGGATAGGGGTGAGCCACCCCGACCGGTGAGGGTCGGGCGCTCTCACCCCACGGGCGGCAGCCTCCCCTCCCCTGGAGCTGGCTGCGCCTTCCCCTGCTTGGCCGCTTCTGGCGCCTGTGCGGGGCCCG
>NZ_KV789084.1:77273-95118 GCF_001807465.1 Actinomyces sp. HMSC08A09
CCTGTGCGGGGCCCGGAGGTCGTGGTTGGAGGTCGGTGCTGGTGCAGCTGGCGCACCAGTGGCTCGGGATGCCATGGATGCCCCACACTCGGGCGTCGCGGCTGGGGACATCCTGCGCGTGCGGGGACATTCTCTTCCGGCGGGGGACGTGTCGCGCGTTGGGGGACGGGATTGCTGTCCCCGACGGCGTCGAATGCCCCCGCCCGGAAGGACACGCACCCGGCCGCGTGGAATGTCCCCGTTGGTGGCGAGAGCCTGACGGATACGGGTGCTCCGTGTGGTCCGGGCCAGACTTGGGCGCTCAGCGCGTACGGATACACCTGAAGACTCGCGGTCTGTACCTCGCCCAGGCGTTGCGGTCTCCTCATGTCTGAGGCGTGCGCTCAGGTCGGAGCTAGAGGTGGTCAGTCGTCTCGGAGGCGAGGGTGGGGCGAGGGAAGAGGTCTGGAGGGTCGCCGGTGTCCATGGTGCTGCCATCAACCCAGCACCGGCGTCGCGCACTGTGAAGAAACCGCAGAATTCCAACGATTCTTGGGGAGGTCTTCGACGGCGGGCTCGTTGATGTCAGCGCTGTGGACACTGGGCGGCCGGCCGGGTCAACTCCGCCAGGGTCAGGTCGACGGGGCCGGGCGCTCTTACCCCACGGCTGGGAGCCTCCCCTCCACTGGAGCTGGCTGAGTCTTGCCCTGTCTGGCCGCTTCTGGCGCCTGTGCGGGGCCCGGAGGTCGTGGTTGGACGTCGGCGCCGGTGTAGTTGGCGCACCAGTGGCTCGGGATGCCACGGATGCCCCACACTCAGGCGTCGCGGCTGGGGACATCCTGCGCGTGCGGGGACATTTCTGTGCGGCCGGGGACAGGTGACGCGTTCGGGGACGGGATTGCTGTCCCCGACGGCGTCGAATGCCCCCGCCCGGAAGGACACGCACCCGGCCGCGTGGAATGTCCCCGTCGTAGGTGACGGCCTGGTGGATGAGGGCGCCCGGGGCTCGAGGATGCACCCTGAGGTGCGCGGTCTGCACCCGCGGGGGCGGTACTCGCCGGCTGAGGTGCGTTCTCGACGACGCGCGGGCTCGGTTGTCTGCGCGTACGGAGTGGCAGGAGGACGGCAGGGTGCGCCGACGACGGATCCAGGGCTCGGCTGTCCGCACGCATGGAATGACTGGGGGCGTGGCCGCGACGGACTTTGGGATCGGTTGCTCGCACGAGGCCTTGCAGGACAACGATGAGGTGCGTCCGTGGCGGGCCCCGGGGTCAGCTACTCCCACGCAAGGAGTGACATGACGACAGTGGGTACATCCCGGCGAGCAGAACTGGCCGCACCTTAGGGCTGACGTTGATCGTCACCACACGACCCCACCGAAAAGACGTGACTGGTGTCCCAGACCAGGAAAGCCTGAGGCACCAGCCACGTTGTGGGAACCAAGATGTTTGACGCCGCGGCAACTACTTGGCGACGTACAGAATGATCTCCTTGTTAGGCCCGATCGGTTGGCCCTGCTGCGGGTTGGAACTAATCACCATTCCAGGTTGGGTTTGCGGATCGTTGGGCTTCTGCTTCTCAACCTTGACTTTGAACCCTCGATTCTCGAGGTCCGACTGCACGGTTTCGTAGTCCTTCCCGTTCACTTCCGGCATGACGGTCGCGTTGGGATCTCCTGTGGCAGTCGGGTTCGGCGTCGGCGTAGCCGCGCCGCTGGAGAAGCTCACGGTGATCGTGTCTCCCGCCGAGACGCTGGTGCCCGCGGCCGGGTTGGAGGAGACGGCCTTGCCGCGCTCGACCTCAGCAGAGGCCACGTCGTCGCCCCTCTTGAACTGCAGGCCGGCGTCCTCAATGGACTTCTTCGCCGTGGCCTCGTCCTGGCCGGAGACGTCGGGGACGGAGGTGTTCCCGGTGGAGAGCACCAGGTCCACCGTGGTGCCGCGTGCAACGGAGTTCCCCGCCTGCGGGTTGGTGTAGATGACCCGGTCCTTGGCGACCGTGGCGGAGTCCTCCTGGGAGGTGTTTCCTCCCTCAAGCCCGGCCTCCTTGAGGGCCTTGCGCGCGTCCTCCTGAGTCTTGCCGGACAGGTCGGGAACCTTGACCATTGCCGATCCGGTGGAGAAGTGCACGGTGACGGTGGAGCCCGGCTCGACCTTCGTGCCCTTGCCCGGGTCGGAGGAGACGGCCAGTCCCGCACCGACCTCCTCGTTGGCGACCTCGTCCTTGGCGAACTTCAGGCCGGCGTCCTCAATGGTCTTCTTGGCCGATTCCTCGTCCTGACCGGAGGTGTCGGGGACCTCCACCTTGCTGATGGTCGGACTCGGCGTCGGGGTGGGGACGTTGTCGAAGGCCCCCGAGGCCCACCGTCCGGCGACGACGGCCAGCGCCACGAACAGCAGGAACACGAGGACCCAGATCCAGGCGTGGCTCTTGGACTTCTTCTCGGGCTCCTCGCTCTCCTTCACTGTGGACGCCGGAGAGGGCCCGGAGGCCACCTGGGCGAAGGTCGAGGTGGGCTGAACCGGCTCGGCCTCCGGTGAGGCCATGACCGAGGTGGCCGGGGACCAGGAGTCGGCGGCCGGCGCGGCCACGGACAGGCCTCGGGCGGCCGCCTGCAGGTCGGCGCGCATGTGGGCGGCGTCCTGGTAGCGGTCCTCGCGGCTCTTGGCCAGGGACTTGAGAATCACCCGGTCCAGGGACTCGGGCACATCGGCCGCCAGCGAGGAGGGGCGCTTGGGAATCTCCCGCACGTGCTGGTAGGCGATGGCCACGGCGGAGTCGCCCTGGAAGGGCGGCTGGCCGGTGAGCAGCTCGTAAAGGAGACACCCGGTGGAGTACAGGTCCGAGCGGGCGTCCACGGACTCGCCGCGGGCCTGCTCCGGGGAGAGGTACTGGGCGGTGCCCACCACCGTGTGGGTCTGGGTGACCGTGGAGGCGGAGTCCTCAATGGCCCGCGCGATGCCGAAGTCCATGACCTTCACGGCGCCGGTGGAGGTCAGCATGATGTTTCCGGGCTTGATGTCACGGTGGACGATCCCGACCCGGTGGGAGTACTCCAGGGCGTCCAGGACCCCGGAGACGATCTCCGCGGCCTCCGCGATCGGGACGGCCTCGCCCTCGCTGAGGAGCTCACGCACCGTGTGCCCCTCGATGTACTCCATGACGATGTAGGGGACGGTGCGGCTGGCGCCACCGGGCTGGAGGAGCTCCTCCTCACCGGAGTCGTAGACGGCGACGACGGCGGGGGGGTTGAGCGCCGCCGCGGACTGGGCCCTCCCTGCGGAAGCGGGCCTGGAAGGTGGGGTCGCCGGCGATGTCCGAACGCAGCAGCTTGATGGCCACGACCCGCGACAGGCGAGTGTCGTAGCCGAGGTGCACCTCTGCCATACCACCACGTCCGATGAGGTCGCGGATCTCGTAACGGCCCGCGAGGACCTGGGGGAACTGACTGGTCACAGTACCTCCTTGACAGGGATGCTCAGCATCAAGGCTGGCACGACCTGATGCGCATGGGCAAGCGTACCTGTGCTGTGCAGGGTGATGAGCGAGAGCGCCGGGATGAGGGCCCTGAGCGTCAGCAGGTTGAGGCCGAGGAAGGAGCGTCCCGAGGCGTGCCGGGCGGTGCGCGACGGCGTCGGCTCCTCGGCCGCGTGCCGGCCGGGACGCACTGCGGCGGGCCGGGGCAGCTCGCGGGTCTGCGGGCCGCGGCGGCCAGTGGACTCCCAGCTGAGCGCCTCACGGGGATCCCAAGCGTCCGTGGGCAGGTTCACCACCGCCCGGTCCAGCGCGCGGGCCACCTCGCGGGCGGAGTGCGGCCGGTCTGCGGGCTTCTTGGCGAGCAGCTTGAGGATGATGGCCTGGACCTGGGGCGGAACGGCGTCGGGGAGGGCGGGCACCTCCTCGTTGACGTGCGCGAAGGCGATATCGACCTGGGTGGCTCCGCTGAAGGGGCGCCGCCCCACCAGGGCCTCGTAGGCGATGATGCCCAGCCCGTAGAGGTCGCCGGCCGGGGTGGCCATGTTCCCCATGGCCTGCTCGGGGGCGAGATACTGGGCGGTGCCCATCACCATGCCGGAGGCCGTCAGCGGGCGCTGGTTGATGCCGGTGGAGATGCCGAAGTCGGTGAGCTTGGCCAGGCCCTCGCGGTTGATGAGGATGTTGGAGGGCTTGACGTCCCGGTGGACGACGCCGGAGTCGTGGACGACCTGCAGGGCGCGGGCCACCTGCGCCAGGACCGGCAGGATCTCGGCGGGCGACAGGGTCCCCTTCTCGGCGATGATGTCGGACAGGGCGCGCCCCTGGACGAGCTCCATGATGAGCCAGCCGGTCCCGTCCTTCTCCCCGGAGTCCAGGACGACGGCGAGGTTCGGGTGGCGCAGCCCCTTGGAGTTCTTGGCCTCCGCGCGCAGGCGGGACAGGAAGATCTCATCACCGGTCAGCTCGGGGCGCAGGATCTTGGCGGCCACGGCCCGGCCCGAACGCAGGTCGGTGGCGCGCCACACCTGGCCCATGCCGCCCAGAGCGATCTGCTCGACCAGCTCGTAGCGGCCCTGGAGCTGGAGCCCGGCAACAGGTTTCACTGGTTCACCGCCGCATCGATGACCTGGGCGGCGACGGGGCCGGCGATCTTGCCGCCGGTGGCGCCGTCCTCGGTCTCCGCATTGCCGTCGAGGACGACGGCCAGGGCGATCTCAGGCTTGTCGATGTCGGTGCCGGCGAAGCCCACGAACCAGGTGGTGGGGCCGCTGTCCGTGCCGGTCTCGGCGGTACCGGTCTTGCCGGCCACCTGGACCCCGGAGACCTGGGCGCTGGTGCCCGTGCCCTCGGCGACGGCGGTCTGCATGAGGGAGGACAGGGAGCTGGCGGTCGCCGAGTCGATCGGGGTGCGGGCCACCTTCGTGGAGGTGGAGCTGACCTCGTTGAGGTCGGGGTCCAGGATGCGCGAGACCAGGTAGGGGGTCATCTGCTCGCCCTTGTTGGCCACGGTGGCGGCCACCATCGCCATCATGAGCGGGGTCGCCTGCACCGAGGCCTGACCGATGCCGGCCATCGCGGTCTGCGCCTGGGAGTCGTTGTGCGGGTAGGTCGACGGCGTGACCTTCAACGGGATGGACAGGTCGGAGTCGAAGCCCCAGTTCTTCGCCTCCTTGGAGAGCTCCTCCTCGCCGACGTTCATGGCCAACTGCGCGAAGGGGGTGTTGCAGGACTCGGCGAAGGCGTGGGAGAAGGTGGTCCGACTGCCGCCGCAGGACTCCCCTCCGTAGTTCTCCAGGGAGTGGCTGGTGCCCGGCAGGGTGATGGTGTCGGGGGCGTCGACCTCCTGATCGGGCTTGATCTTGCCGGTGCGCAGCGCCGCCGCCGTGGTGAGGATCTTGAAGGTCGACCCCGGCGGGTAGCGGTTGCTGGCGATGGCCCGGTTGTCCAGGGGACGGGAGGAGTCCTGGCTGAGGGTCGCGTTGGCCTCATTGGCGGCGTTCCCGTTGCGGGTCGCGAAGGCCGAGGGGTCGTAGGAGGGGGTGGAGACCAGCGCGAGGATGGCCCCGGTCTTGGGGTCCAGGGCGACGACGGCGCCCTCGCGCCCGGCCAGGGCGTCGTAGGCGGCCTGCTGGATCTCGGGCTTGATGGTCAGCTCCACGGCCCCGCCCCGCTGGGAGTCACCGGTGATGAGGGTCTTGATCCGGGAGGAGAACAGGGAGGGGTCGTCCCCGTTGAGCACGGAGTTGCCCTCCTTCTCCATGCCGGTCATGGAGGCGAAGGCGGGAGAGAAGTACCCGGTCACCGGGGCGTAGAGCGGCCCGTTGGCGTAGACGCGCTGATAGTCCTCAGAGCCCTGGCCGTCGTCGGACTTCTGGGTGCTGGCGATCGTGGTGCCGCCGGCCAGGAGGATCGGGCCCCGCTCGGTGTCGAAGTTGCGGCTGACGGTACGGCGGTTGCGCGGGTCGGAGTTGAGGGCCCCGTTGGCCGACCACGACTCCCACACGGAGGGGCGGGCCAGTCCCTGGACGCTGGTGACGGACAGGGCCAGCGTGGCGAACATGACCAGCACCAGGAAGGCGACCTGACGGATCTGTCGGTTCATGGCAGCTGCCTCCTGTCAGTGTCCTCAGTGAAGCCCGGGGCCCGCGATGAGCGCAGGGTCTCCCCGTCCGGTGCGGTGTGCGGCGGAGGCGGCGCCTCCGGACTGACGGCGACGGTGGGGCGGGCGTCATCCTCCAGGCTGCCGAAGCCGGGTGCGGCCGACGGGGAGGCGTAGCCCCCGGCGTCGGCCGGTGCGCCTCCAGCGGGTGCGTCGGCGGCGGCCTGGGCCATCGACTCCTCGGCCCCGGCGTCCTGGACCCGACGGCGCAGGGACAGCGGCAGCTCGGCGGTGTCGATGATCCGCGGCGCGTGGGTGGCCGGCCGCCGGGCGGCGTCGGACAGGCGCAGCAGGAGAGCCAGGATGATCCAGTTGGCGATGAGTGAGGAGCCGCCGTAGGCCAGGAAGGGCAGGGTCAGCCCCGTCAGCGGGATGAGCCGGGTGACACCGCCGATGACCACGAAGATCTGCAGGGCGACGGCGAAGGACAGACCCACGGCCAGGAGCTTGCCGAAGCCGTCGCGCAGCAGCACGGCGGTGCGCAGTCCCCGCTGGATGAGGACGAGGTAGAGCATGAGCAGGACGAGCGTGCCGGTCAGCCCCAGCTCCTCACCCAGTGAGGCGAAGATGAAGTCGGAGTTGGCGAAGGTGACCAGGGTCGGTGAGCCCTTGCCCCAGCCGGCGCCCATGAGCCCGCCGGTGGACATCCCGAACATGCCCGTCAGCAGCTGCCAGGAGCCGCCCGCGGCGTTGTACACGGCATTGTCGGTGGCGTGGAGCCAGCCGTTGATGCGCTGCTGGACGTGGTTGAGGTGCGTGGCCGCGAACCAGGCCGCCGGGAGGAACAGGGCGGCACCGATGAGCAGCCAGGAGGGCCGATCAGTGGCCACGTACAGGACGACGACGAACAGGCCGAACAGCAGCACCGAGGAACCCAGGTCCTTCTGGAGGACCAGGACGCAGATGCTCACGCCCCACACAATGAACAGGGGGCCCAGGTGCCGGGCGCGCGGCAGGCTCATCCACAGGACCTTGCGGCCCGCCAGGGCCAGGTTGTCCCGGTTGGCCACGAGGTAGGAGGCGAAGAAGACCGCCAGCAGCACCTTGGACAGCTCGGCCGGCTGGAAGCTCATCGGGCCGATCCGGATCCAGATGCGGGCGCCGTTGATGCTCTGGCCGATCCCCGGGATGAAGGGAAGGACGAGGAAGACCAGGCCGGACCACATGGCCCACCGGTCCCAGCGTCGCAGGCGCCGGTAGTCGCGCAGCAGGAGGAGCGTGACGGCGAAGAGGATGACGCCCAGCAGCGTCCAGACCAGCTGCTTGGAGCCCACATAGAACTGCCACTGCTCGTTGGCCTCATAGGCCAGATCCAAGCGCCGGATCATGGCCAGGCCGATCCCGTTGAGCGCCACCGCCGTCGGCAGGAGCACCGGATCGGCCCACGGGGCGGCGTAGCGCACACACAGGTGCATGAGGACGGTCAGGACGAGGAAGGCGATCGCCACGCCCACGGTCTGCGCCGGGGAGGAACCCGTGCGGTTGAGAGCGGTGAGCACGAAGCCGCCCAGCCCCAGGACCAGGGCGACGCCGAGCAGCGCCGCCTCCGCCCAGCGTCCCGAGTATCGGGCGACGCCGGCGGGCTGGATGGTCGCGACGCCCGCGGGGGCGCCCAGGGGACCGGGAGCAGCAGTCATCTCACCCCTCCTGCCCGGGCTTGGCGGGCTGGGTCGGTGTGGCGGAGGCCGGCGACGGGGTGGAGGAGGACGAGGAGGAGGGCTTGGCCGTGGGGCTCGCGGTGCCCTGCGGGGCGGGGGCCTGCTTGCGGTAGGAGCGGACCGTCTTGTCCACGTAGGTCTCCGCGGCGCTCATCGACGACTGGGTGACGGTGGCCTCCAGGCGCTCGCGGATGTTGTGATCGAGGGACTCCACGGGCAGGTCCGCGTAGGTCTTGACCGAGTGGCTCAGCTTGAGCGGGCCGACGGACTGGGGGATCCCCTGGTAGATGGCGACCTCGCCCTTGTAGGTGGAGACGTAGTAGCGGGTCTGGGTCCAGCGGTAGAACAGGGCGCTGGCGCCGACGAGCGTGGCCAGCAGGACGAGGCTGCCCACGAGGACCCGACGGCGGTGGCGGCGTCGGGCCTTCTCCTGGGTGGCGGCCTCGGCGGCGATGGCCTCGTCGACCTCGGAGGACTCCTTGGCGGAGGCGGCCTCGGGCTTGTCCTCCAGGGTGGCCATGAGGGCTGCGGCCTTGGCGGCGGGGCTGGCGGCCTCGGTGTCCTTGGCCTCGGCTTGCTCGTCACCGGCACGGTGGGCTGCGGCGGCGCGCTCCTGGGCGAGGCGCTCGGTGGCGGCGCTGCCCACCACCTGCGGGACGGTCTGGGGTTCGGGGTCGTCCTTGACGACGTCGAAGACGACGGCGGTGACGTTGTCCGGTCCGCCGGCGCGCAGGGCCAGGTCGATGAGCTGGTCGGCGGCCTGACCGGGGTCGGCGACGCCGGCCAGGACCTCACCGATGGTCTCGGCGGTCACCGGGCCGCTCAGGCCGTCGGAGCACAGCAGCCAGCGGTCGCCGGGAACGGCCTCGCGGATCGACTCGTCGAGCTGGACCTCGCCCTCGGTGTCCCCCAGGACGCGCAGGAGGACTGAGCGCTGGGGGTGCTGGCGGGCCTGGTCCCGGGTCAGGCGCCCGGTCTCCACGAGGTACTCCACGAAGGTGTGGTCGGTGGTGACCTGGGTGAGGGTGCCGTCGCGCAGCATGTAGGCGCGCGAGTCGCCCACGTGGACCATGGCGAGCTTGTTGCCGCTGCGCATGACGCCGATGCAGGTGGTGCCCAGGCCGGCGAGGTCGGGGTCCTGCGAGGACAGGGTGACGAGCTCGGTGTGGGCGGCCTGGACGGCGTCGCGCATGAGGCCCAACAGCTCACCGGCCTGGTGGGAGTCGGCGTCCAGGGGCATGAGGTGCTCGACGGCGACCGCCGAGGCGATGTCTCCGCCCGCAGGTCCGCCCATCCCGTCGCACAGAAGGCACAGGTGGGGGCCGGCGTAGCCCGAGTCCTGGTTGGACTGGCGGACCAGGCCGACGTCGGAGCGTGCGGCGAAGCGCAGGGAGATGGTCATGAGCGCAGCTCCAGCGTCGTTTGGCCGATTCGGACAGGAATGTTCATGGGGAGCTCCACGGCGCCGTGCACGGGGCGGCCGTCCATCATGGTTCCGTTGGTGGATCCCAGGTCCTCCAGCCACCAGGCGCCGTCCTTGGGGAAGACGCGGGCGTGGCGCGATGAGGCGTAGGAGTCATCGAGGACCAGGGTGCAGGAGGGTGAGCGGCCGATGATGATCGACGAGGGGCTCAGGGGCACGGTTGAGCCGGCCAGGGGGCCCTCGGTGATGACCAGGCGGGTGGCGCTGCGGCGTCGGCCCCTGGGGGGTGGGCCCGAGGGCTGCTCGGAGCCGCCCGCGGAGCGTCGACGTGACGGGCCGGCGACGGGGGAGTCGGCCATATCGCGGCGCATGACGCGCACGATGAGGTACAGGAAGAACCAGAGCAGGACCAGATAGCCCAGCCGCAGGATCGTGAAGGCGAGTGCGCTCAACCGTTGACTCCGCTGTTCTGGGTGCCATCCCAGAACAGGATCTGGGTGCGGCCGATGGTGAGGGTGTTGCCGTCCACGAGCGTGACGGCGTCGACCCGCTGGCCCTCGACGAAGGTGCCGTTGGTGGAGCCCAGGTCGCTGGCGATGGCGTTGCCGTGCGTCAGGCGGATCTCCAGGTGACGGCGGGAGACGCCGGAGTCGTCGACGATGATGTCCGCCTCCGAGCCGCGCCCGATGACGGTGACCGGTCCGGTGAGCAGGTAGCGCTGGCCGTTGATGTCGACGATCGGGTGCGCCGGGGTGGCGGTGGCGGAGGCGGCCGGGGCGGCGGCGCCGCGTCGCGTGGAGGACTCGATCTCGATGGCCGGGGCGTTGGGGTTGTTGTTGACGAGGAAGGAGACCTCGACCGGGCCGACGAAGGAGTAGCCCTGGTCCGCGGCGTGCGAGGTGGCGACCTCCTCCATCTGACGCACCATCTCGTCCTGGCCCCAGGCGGTGATGCGCTCGATGCTCGGCGGGGTGAGGTGGATGCGGAAGATGTTGGGAACCACGGAGCGGTCGCGGGCGAAGGACGCGGCGCGCTTGTCCATGGTCTCGCGGAGCTTCGAGGCGATCTCGATGGGCTCGATGTCGTCCGAGAAACGGGACATGGCGCGGTTCGTGACGTTCTCGACGCCCTTCTCGAACTTGTCCAGGAATCCCATGGACAGTACCTCCCCCAAATATGGTGTGGCGGCCCCCGGGATGGAGCCGGGAGACGGGACTGTCCCGCCTCGCTATGGGCCTGCACGGACCTGCGTGCAGGCCGATACCGTTCCCATCGTAACGGTAGCGAAGCCATCGCAGGGAAGACGGCCCCCTCTGTGTGAGGTAATTGTGTCGTGAGCGGTCTCACGGCCGGATATGGCGGTGAGGATTGGACGCGGGCGGGGATGGCAGGCTAGTCTCATGCTCGCTTCTCGCGCGAGTGGCGGAATTGGTAGACGCGCACGGTTCAGGTCCGTGTGATCTTACGATCATGGGGGTTCGAGTCCCCCCCCGCGCACAGAACGGAAAGGCCCGGGCCACATGGTCCGGGCCTTTCGCCATCCCGTTCTCTTGTCGCTTCGCGCCGGGCGGGCGTGCCGGTTGCTCAGAAGGCGGCGGGTGGCCCGATGGAAGAGGTCCGACGGGGCGTCAGTGTCCACAGAGCTGACATTGGCCTTGTGCCGGTGCCGCACGGAGCAGAGAAACCCCGGAATTCCAAGGATTCCCTCTGGACGCTTCGACGGCGGGGCCGCCAATGTCAGCCTGGTGGACACCGGGCCGCGGGTCGGCCTACTGCACGGGGGTGGGTTCTACTGCCGCGCGTGCAGGCGGCGCAGGAGGTACCAGGCGGCCAGGGCCCCGATCCAGGCGCCGACGGCGTTCTGACCGACATTGGCCAGCGAGGGGCGCCGTTCCAGCATCGGCAGGAGGCTCTGGAGCACCTCGGCGCTCAGCCCGACCACGCAGCCGACCAGCGCCCACATCCACCAGGGGATGTCCCGCCAGCCCACGACCGCGCAGAAGGTGGCCGGCGCCAGCATCACCAGGTTGAGGACGATGTCCTTGCCCTCGGAGCTGAGGAAGCCCGGTCCCATGGTGTCCTTGAGCTCGGCGACCTCGCGCCCGGAGGGCCACACCACCGCCACGCAGACGATGGCCAGGAGGATGACCGCCGCGACGCGGGCGATCCGCTCGTAGGAGGCCCGGCCCGGGGGATGAGCCTTGGAGGGCTGGAGGTCCGTGGCGCGGCCGGCCGACGGCGAAGCGGCCGACGCCGATGATGTCCCCCAGGAGGTGTCAGGGGACTCGGCGGACGTCAGTGCGTCGGGCGCGGGCTGCTGGGCGGGCACGCTCACGACGCTACCGCCCGCCCTCCGGGAACCCCGGAAGGCGGGCGGTAACGATCAGAGCACATCGGAGTGCGGGAGCGGCCCCGGCTCAGCAGCAGCTGGCGTTGATCTCCGTCTCGGCCTGCTTGGCCCGGGCGCGCCAGAACTCGCGCTCACTCATGGGGCCGTGCCCGGAGCCGTGCTCAGAACCGTGGGCGCCCCCGTGTCCGTGGGGGCACTGCGCGTGCTCGCGGGCGTAGCGCTCCAGGTAGCGGTCATAGGCGGACTCCCCGGTCATGTCCCGCCACAGGGTGCGGGCCCGGGTCAGGACCTGGCGGACCCGATGTCGGGCGCTTGCCCGATCCGCCGGCTGCGTCGTCGAAGGAGAAGGTGTCATGACTTCTCCGCGTGGGCCTTGTGCGGGATGAGGGCCGGGTCGCCCACCTGCTCGTACTCCCGGGAGACCTTCTTCATGAGCGAGGAGGCGATCATCGTCTCGGGCGCGTAGAAGTTGGACTCCTGGTACGGGTCCTCCGACGTCGTCGTGTCCCGGTTGCGGAGCGTCTGGACGATACGGATGAGGGCGCAGACCATGACGAAGGCCACCATGACCAGGAAGATGATCGACAGCGTCCCCTGAATCATCGTGTTGCGCACGATCGCCCGGGTCTCCTCGATCTTGGCCGGGTCGGTGAGTGTGCCCAGCTTGGCCACGGCCTCCTGATGCTGCTGGAAGTAGCCCACGAGCGGGTCGCTGGAGAAGATCTTCTGCCACGAGGCCGTGAAGGTGACGGCCGTGTCGAAGACCAGCGGGATCGCGGGGATCCACACCCACTTCGTGTAGCCCTTGCGCACCACCATGACGGTGACCACCAGAAGCGCCACGGCCGCGATGAGCTGGTTGGCGATACCGAACAGCGGGTAGAGCGTCTGGATGCCGCCGCGCGGGTCGGTGACACCCATGAGGAGCAGCGCCCCCCACGAGGCGACGACGACCGCCGTGGTCCCCCAGGCGCCCACGTGCCAGGACGGGTCCTTGAACTTGGGGAAGGCGTTGCCCAGCGCGTCGGAGAGCTGGAAGCGGGCCACGCGGGTGACGGCGTCGACGGCCGAGAGGATGAACAGGGCCTCGAACATGATGGCGAAGTGGTACCAGAAGCCCATCATGGCCCGGCCTCCGCCGATCTGGTGGAGGATGTGGGCGATGCCCACCGACAGGGTGGGGGCGCCGCCGGTGCGCGAGACGACGTTGGGCTCGCCGACGTCGCTGGCCAGGCGTTCCAGGGCCTCGGCACCCGTGTAGGTCTTGGGGTTGCCGTTGTCGTCCCAGGAGTCCCACTCGGGGGTGGGCTTGCGGCCCTGGGCGTCGGTGACACCGAGGTTGCCGACGGCGACCTCGGCGAGCTTCTCGCAGTGGTGCTCGGGGTCGTCGGTGGTCTTGCAGGGGGCGGCGGCCACCGTCTCGGGGCCGGCGAGCTTGTTCATGGTCGCCGTCGAGGTGTTCATGGAGAAGTAGATGCCCGGGCTCAGCGAGACCGCGGCGGCCAGCGCCATGATCGCCACGAAGGACTCCATGAGCATGCCGCCGTAGCCGATCATGCGGACCTGAGTCTCCTTCTCCACCATCTTGGGGCTGGTGCCCGAGGAGACCATGGCGTGCATGCCGGACAGGGCACCGCAGGCGATGGTGATGAACAGGAAGGGGAAGAGGGTGCCGGCGAAGACCGGGCCGGCGGTGTTGAAGGCGAACTCGGTGACGGCGGACATCTCCACCAGGGGGCGCACGATGATGATGCCCAGGGCCAGGATCGTGATCGTGCCGACCTTCATGAAGGTCGACAGGTAGTCACGCGGGGTGAGCAGGACCCACACCGGCAGGACCGCGGCCAGGAAGCCGTAGATAATCATGGCCCACACCAGGGTCTTGGGGGACAGGTGCAGGTAGTGGCCGAAGGAGGACTCGGCCACCCAGCGCCCGCCGATGATGACGGCGATGAGCAGGCCGAAGCCGACGAAGGAAACCTGCGTGATCTTGCCGGGCTGGACGAAGCGCAGCCATAGGCCCATCCCGATGGCGATCGGGATGGTCATGCCCACCGAGAAGACGCCCCAGGGGGAGGCGGCCAGGGCGTTGACGCAGACCATGGCCAGGACCGCCAGGACGATCATGAGCATGACGAAGACGACGATGGTCGCCACGATGCCGCCGATCCGGCCGATCTCGTCAGTGGCCATCTGGCCCAGGGAGCGGCCGCCGCGGCGCATGGAGAAGAACAGGACGAGCATGTCCTGGACGGCGCCGGCCACGAGCACTCCGATGATGATCCACAGGGTGCCGGGCAGGTAGCCCATCTGGGCGGCCAGGACCGGGCCGACCAGCGGGCCGGCGCCGGCGATGGCCGCGAAGTGGTGGCCGTAGAGGACGACGCGGTGGGTGGGGTCGAAGTCGCGTCCGTTGTTGATGCGTTCGGCCGGGGTGGCGTTGGTGTCGTCGGGGCGCATGATGCGCCGCTGGATGTAAAGGGCGTAGAAGCGGTACCCGATCGCGTAGGTGCACACGGCGGTGACCACGAACCAGATGGTGTTGACGTGCTCGCCGCGCACGACCGCCAGCATCCACCACCCCAGGACGCCCAGGGCGGTGATGGCCACCCATGTGGCGATCCGAGCGGGTGTCCATCGATTGTCAGGACGTATGCCGACGGGGACGCCGTCGGCGTTGCGGATGATCCGCTTCTCCTCCTCCGGTGAGTAGGTCGGCAGAGAGGCTTCTTTCTGGGGCATCGGGATTCCGTTCTCGTCGTCGAGAAAAGGTGTGACGTCATCGTCTCCGGTGACTCTCCCAGGGTATTCCTCCTGGTGGCGGAAAGGAAGCAATCGTGAGACCGACGCCGGGGCGTTCGTCTTTCTGCTCCGATATCAGCACCATTTATCCCACCTATTGAATAGTGCTTCCGGTGGCTGCTGTGCGGCGTCGCGCATGACGGCGGCGGGCCCGGGGCGGGACCGGTGCGCGGGGTTCGGGGTGCCCGGGGCCTGCGACTACCCTGGCGTCGTGTCCGTCCTCCATCCCGTCCTCGACGTCCTCGCGCAGGCGCCGATCCTCACCGTCTTCCTCGTCATCGGCCTGGGGACCGCCGCCGGGCAGATCCCGCTGGGGCCGATCCGCTTCGGCGCCGCCGGGGCGCTCTTCGTGGGCCTCGCGGTGGGCGCCCTCGACCCCCGGCTCGGCGCCGACCTCACCCTGCTGCGAAGCCTCGGCCTGGCCCTGTTTTGCTACACGGTGGGCCTGGCTGCCGGCAACACCTTCTTCCGCGACCTGCGCAGGCAGCTGCCGCTCATGGCCCTGTGCGTCGTCGCGCTCGTGATCGCCGGCGCGGCGGGCGGTCTCTACTCCCACCTGACCGGGGTGAGCCCCGCCATGGACTCCGGCGCCTACGCGGGGGCCCTGACCTCGCCGGTGCTCGACGCCGCCATCGAGGCGGCCGGGACCCAGGAGCCCGCCGTCGGCTACGCCCTGGCCTACCCCGTGGGCGTCGCCGTCGCCATCCTCATCGTGGCCGGGGTCGTGGGGCGCACCTGGCCCGGGCGGCGCGACCCGCGGCCCGCTAGCGCCGACGGCATCACCGCCACCAGCGTCTACCTCCTGCAGCGGGTGGCCCTGGGCGAGATGAAGGCCTTCAAGGAGGGCCGCATCCGCATCTCCTACCTGGAGCGCGACGGCGAGACCCGGGTCGTGGCCCCCGGTGAGGAGCTGCTGCCCGGGGACAAGGTCGTCATCGTCGGGGCGCCGGCCGCCGTCGAGTCCGCCATGCACGACCTGGGCACCGGGCTCCACAACTGCCTGGCCAAGGACCGCACCGCCGTCGACTTCCGGCGCCTGACCGTCTCCTCAACACGGGTGGCCGGGCGCACGATCGCCGAGGTGGACATGCCCGGGCGCTTCCAGGGCGTCATCACCCGCGTCAAGCGCGGTGACCTGGACCTGCTGGCCCGCGAGGACCTCGTCCTGGAGCTCGGCGACCGGGTGCTGGCGGTCGTCCCCAGCGACGAGCTGGAGAAGGCCGCCGACTGGTTCGGGGACTCCGAGCGCTCCATCGCCCAGATCGACGCCTTCTCCGTCGGGGTCGGCATGGCGCTCGGTGTGCTCCTGGGGCTGGTGGCGATCCCGCTGCCCGGCGGCATCACCCTGCGGCTCGGGGTGGCGGCCGGGCCGCTCGTCGTCGGCATGATCCTGGGGTGGGTGGGGCGCACCGGGCCCTTCGTGTGGGGGCTGCCGCACGCCGCCAACTCCACCATCCGCCAGCTGGGGCTACTGTTCTTCCTGGCCGCGATCGGGTTGGCCTCGGGCCCGGACTTCGCGGCCTCGGCCTTCTCGATGACGGGACTCAAGGTGGGGGTGCTCGCCGCGCTCATCGTGGTGGTCAACGCGATCGTCCTGCTGGCCGGGGCGCGGTGGGCCGGGGTGTCCGCGCAGCGCGCCTCCGGCGGCCTGGCCGGACTCGTCGGGCAGCCCGCGATCCTCGCCTTCGCCCTGTCCAAACGCGATGATGAGCGCATCGAGGCCGGCTACGCGACCCTGTTCGCCCTGGCCATCGTCGTCAAGATCGTCATGGTTCAGGTCCTCGTGGCGCTGTAGGCGCGGATCCTGGTGGTGGGCGGGGGAGTGCCTCCGGGGCCGCCGGATCCGGGCGGCGGTGCACGAAGGAGCGCTTCTTGGGCCGTCGGAGCCGGTCCGAGTGAGCCCTGGTGTCCACATCGGTGACAAAGAAGCCTGTGGCTCGATGAGGCCGTCAATAGAACCGCGGAATCATGCGGTTTCTTTGTGGCGGTGTGCACGTGGAGCCCGCCTTTGTCTCCGATGTGGACACGCACGCCTCTTTCGCTGCCTGCTGTGGCCGCGCGACGGGGCGGTGCGGACGATCAGTCGGCGGTGTCGCGCTCGGCGAAGACCTCGCGGGCCACGAAGGTGGCGTTGAGCGCTCGCGGGAAACCGGCGTAGACCGAGGCGTGCAGGATCGCCTCGACGATCTCCTCGCGGGTCAGCCCCACGTTGAGGGCGGCCCCGATGTGGATCCTCAGCTGCGGCTCGCAGCCGCCCAGGGCCGTGAGCACGCCAATCGTGACGAGCTGACGGCTGCGCGGGTCCAGGCCCGGGCGGGAGTAGACGTCCCCGAAGCCGAAGGCCGCGATGTGGTGGGCGAGCGCCGGGCTGATGTCCGCCAGCGAGTCGATGACGGCCTGGGCGGCCTCGCCGTCGACCGAGCGGGCGACCTCCAGGCCGCGCTCGCGCCGCGCCAGGTTCTCGGGGCTGGTGATGTCGTGCTGGGGGTGAGAGGTTTCAGCGGTCATGAGAGATTCTCCTTGTCAGTGCTGGAAATGTTGGTGTTGTCCGGGGTGGCCTGCCCCTCCAGCTCGCGCGTGTAGGCGGCGATCTTGTACTCGGTGGCGGCCAGCGCCAGCCGCAGCTCGTCGATTCGGGCTCGCAGCCCCTCACGGTGCTCGGTGAGCAGAGCCAGGCGCTCGGGCACCGTGTCCCGACCGGCTTCGACCAGTTCGATGTAGCGCCGCAGGTCGCGGATCGGCATGCCTGAGGTCCGCATCCGGGTGAGGAACACCAGACGCCGCACGGCCGCGGCGTCGTAGCAACGGCGTCCGGAGGCGTCACGGTCCACCCGCACGAGCCCGATCCGCTCGTAGTAGCGCAGCGTGTGGACGCTGACTCCCAAGCGGTCGGCGGTGGTAGCGATGTCCCATCCGGCCGCACCGGGCCCGTCTGTAGGCCCGAGGTTGTCGCTGCGTGGGATGGAGGCGAGCCGCAGCGCCTCGCGGAGCTGGGCGTCGTCGGGCTCGCCGCCTGGAACAATCGCGCTGGTCATGGGGCAGACCGTAGGACTTCGAGTGCGCTCGAAGGCAAGAATGCTCGGAGCGGCGGCTCCGGGCGGCGGCGCGGGGCTAGCCTGGCTGCATGCTTGTTGCCTTCTCCGTGTCCCCGACCACCACTGACGCCCCTGACGGATCTGTCTCCGAGGCGGTGGCCCGTGCCGTGCGCGTGGTGCGCGACTCCGGCCTGCCTTATGAGACGACCTCGATGTTCACCACGGTCGAGGGCGAGTGGGATGAGTGCATGGACGTGGTCAAGCGGGCCTGCGAGGCGGTCGCCGAGATGAGCCCGCGCGTGGCGCTCGTCCTCAAGGCCGACATTCGCCCCGGCTGGACCGGCCAGATGACAGCGAAGGTCGAGCGCGTCGAGGCCCGCCTGCGCCAGGCCGACTGAGCGGCGCCCGGCAAATCGACCAAAACTTCATAAACGACGGTGGGGTCAGGTGGTGGATGCACCA
>NZ_KV789085.1:0-635 GCF_001807465.1 Actinomyces sp. HMSC08A09
CGCTTCTTGGAGTAGGCCCAGATGGCCCTCCATGAGCCCGGGTGGGTGTGCGGGTCCCAGACGGGCTCAGCCCTGACAGCCTTGTCCCGCTCGCTCCTGGAGCCTTTCTTGGGGGTGATGGTGTCGATGACCTGGCCGTCGGTGAAGGCGTCACCGGCCCAGTGGAAGTGGGCCTCCAGGTCGCCTGGGGCCCGGGTGGTGCGGGCCCCGACAATGAACCGCAACCGGGCGTCGTCCAGGGTCGTCAGGTTGGCGGCCGAGAGCATGCTGGCGTCGGCGACGATGATGAGGTCCTCGATGCCGTGGGCGGCCTGGAAGGCCTCCACCACCGGGATGATCGTGGTGGTCTCGGCCTTGTTTCCCTCCCAGCACCCGATTCTCAGGGGGAAGCCGTGTCGGTCGACCAGCAGGCCGAAGATGATCTGGGGGTCGACCCTCCGCTCTTTGGAGTAGCCGACCCGCCGCAGGTCGTCCTCACGCTCGGCCTCGAAGTAGAGGGGGTGACGTCGTACAGGCACAGGGCCAGACCGGAGGTGTTGGTGACGTGCTCGAACAGGGCCTGAGAGATCGCCTGGCGGTAGCCCCGCTCGACACAGCGGCCCAGGGACGCGTACAAGGTGTTGCGGTGAGCCGGG
>NZ_KV789086.1:0-27086 GCF_001807465.1 Actinomyces sp. HMSC08A09
ACCACCCGGGACCACCAACAAGGTAACGGGGGGGAGGGGGCGGACTGGTCGCTACGACCATGCGGAGTCGATCTCGCAGGCAGTTTAGTGTCCACAGCGCTGACATCAACGGACCCGCCGTAGAAGTGCTTAGCGAGAATCCATGGAATTCCGAGGTTTCCCCTCGGTGTGCAGCGCCAGTGCGGAACTGATGTCAGAACCGTGGACACACGTGCCCCTGAAGCCTCCTCCGTCGGCCCACCATCGCCTCCGGGGTGAGCGGACCCACACCGGAACCGCGCCGGACGAGTGTCTCAGAAATGAGGAGAGGGCACAGGGGGAACGCGTTGACGCGTGGATCTCGCGTTCGTTTCTGTTCGTTTCTGAGCGAGCGTGGGTAGACTGGGGGCATGAGCATTCTCGTTGCTGGAGGCGCCGGCTACATCGGCGCGCACGTGGTCCGACTTCTCCTCGAGCGCGGGGAGGAGGTCGTCGTCGTCGATGACCTGTCCTACGGGACGCCGGAGCGAGTCAAGGGGGCCTCCCTCGTCGAGCTCGACGTCGCCAGCGGCCAGGCCCCACAGACCCTCGCCGAGGTCATGGACTCGCACGGCGTCACCGCCGTCATCCACTTCGCCGCCCGCAAGCAGGTGGGCGAGTCCGTCGAGCGCCCCGCCTGGTACTACCAGCAGAACGTCGGCGGCCTGGCCAACATGCTGCTGGCCATGGAGACCGCCGGCGTCAAGCAGATGATCTTCTCCTCCTCGGCCGCCGTCTACGGCATGCCCCCGGTGGAGGTCGTTCCCGAGGACATCGACTGCCGCCCCATCAACCCCTACGGAGAGACCAAGCTCATCGGGGAGTGGATGATGGCCGACGCCGAGAAGGCCTGGGGACTGCGCTGGGCGGGCCTGCGCTACTTCAACGTCGCCGGAGCCGGCTGGGACGACCTGGGCGACATGGCCACCCTCAACCTCATCCCCATGGTCCTCGACCGCCTCGCCAAGGGCGAGACCCCCAAGATCTTCGGCACCGACTACCCCACCCCCGACGGCACCTGCGTGCGCGACTACATCCACGTCAAGGACCTGGCCGTCGCCCACATCGCCGCCCTGGACTACCTGGCCGGCGGCCAGGAGATGGCCGAGCACGTCTTCAACGTCGGCACCGGCCAGGGCGCCTCGGTGCGGGAGGTCGTCTCCAAGGTCATCGCCTCCACGGGCCTGGACCTGGAGCCCGAGGAACTCGCCCGCCGCGCCGGCGACCCGCCCCAGCTCATCGGCAACGCCACCCGCATCGGTGAGGTCCTGGGATGGAGGGCCGAGCACGACCTGGACGACATCGTCGCCTCCTCCTACACCTCCTGGCAGGCCGACCCCAACCGGCCCCACTTCGGCTGAGCGGTCCCAACACCACGGCGTGCGGGCCGGTTCCCCCTCTCCCGGGGAACCGGCCCGCACGTGTTCGTCTTCGGTGACTGAGCGTCAGGACTGGTTGAAGTCCGCCGCCGTCAGCTTCCCGTCGCGCAGCTTGGAGAAGAAGTCCGGTGCGGTCCTGTCCCGCAGCAGCACTGTTTCGCCGATGTCGGCGTCCTCGGGGGAATAGGCGGGATCCTCAATGGGCGGGGCCCCGGTCAGGCCGCCATCGGAGGCGGAGCGGAAGGCCAGCACCATCTGGGCGATGCTCATGGTGCCGGCGCTGCGATCCACCGTGAGCGCGTTCGTACCGGCGTCGACCAGCGCGTCCTGCCGGGAGAAGGAGAAGGCGGTGGACGGCGCTGCCGCCTTGGAGACCACTGCGGAGATGACGGCGCGCTGGCGCTGACCGCGACCCACGTCACCGGTCGGGTCCGACTTTCGCATCCGGGAGTAGGCCAGTGCCTTCGTCCCGTCCACCGTCTGACACGTGCCCTGAGAGGTGTCCCAGACCAGACCGGAGTCCTCATCGGCGACGTCGTAGTCCAGGCAGACGTTGACCCCGCCGACGGCGTCGACCATCTGGGATACCCCGGTCATGCCGACCTCCACATAGTGGTCCACGGTCAGCCCGGAGAACTTCTCCACGGTCTGGACCAGCAGCTTGGGGCCGCCGAAGGAGTAGGCGGCGTTGATCTTGTTCTCCCCGTGCTCGGGAATGTCCACGAAGGTGTCACGCGGCAAGGAGGTCAGGCTCGTCTGTCCGTTCTCCGCCTTGTGCAGCAGCATGACGGAGTCGGCACGAGCCCCCTCGGTCTCGTCCTGGACAGCACCTCCGCGCGCGTCCGAACCCACGATGAGCCAGGTCTCGCCCGGAGTGTCCGCCGCTCCGGACAGGGCGTCGACGCGATGGAGCTGGGAGGAGACGTCGTTCCACAGCCAGGCGACCCGCGCTGCGATGAGAGCCAGGGCGACAACGATGACGACGACCGTCCAGCCCACGATCCGGCGCCACCTGGGACGGGCGCGCTTCGGCCGCTGCGGCCGCTGGGGCGTGAGTGAGGGTCCACCCGCAGCGGGCTCCTGCGGCGACTGCCGGCCCGCGGAGCCCACGGGGTAGGTGCCGCGCCGCACGGGTAAGGCCTGCGTGCGCTCCGGCCCGGCTGCGCCGCTGCCTCCGTCGGTGTCCGTTTCCAGGGGGATCGCACTCGACCCGGCCCGGGCATGGCTGCCCCGTTGAGACGGGGCGGAGGGGCGACGGGGCTGGACCGAGGACGGCTGCTGTCCTCTGCGCGTAGAGGCGGGCTGAGCCGAGGCCGGCTGGTCGCCGTCCTGACGGCCCAGGACCGAGTGCCGTTGGGGGTTGCGAGCGGCGGTTGATGACGGACGGCGCGGGGCGCCGCCGGCAACGTCAGTGGGGTGGGCGACTGCCTCGCCGCCGGATGCCTCCCCGCGCTCGCGGCTGCGCTGGTTGACAGCATCGATGGGACGCTGCCTGCGTTGAGGCCTGCCTCCGCTGGAGCCGGGGGTGATTGAGGGCGGTAGTGAGTCGTCTGTCGGAATCACACCACTGATTCTGCCTCAGGCGGGGCAGGCAGGGGTGGTCGGCTTCGCGGCGGGTTGCTGCTGGGGGGTGCTCGTCTTGGGGGCCTGGGTGGCCGGAGCCGGCGTCGGGGTGGGCTGGGAGGGCTCGGAGGACTCCGAGGAGTCGTCAGTGCTCTCCGAGGTGGAGCCGTCCGCGGTGGCGCTCGAGTCCGACGAGGCGGGGGCCGAGGTGTCGGAGGGGATGGGCTTGTCGTCCTCGAGGGCCTTCCAGACCTTCTTGGCGCCCTCGGCGGGGACCACCTGGTTCGGGTTGTCTGCGGGCTGGTTCGGCATGGTGACGAAGTTGATCTTGTCGACGCCCACGCCCTGGATGGAGTAGGCCAGGCCCGACAGGTTGCCGATCTGACCGATGCGCTCGGACGTGGTGAGGGTCTCCAGGGTGGAGGTCAGGAAGCCGGACTGCGTCAGGAGGCTGGAGGACAGCGCCTTGGAGGCCATGGCTCGCATGAGGTTCTGCTGACGGGTGATACGGGAGAGATCCGAGCCGTCACTCACCCCGTGCCGGACACGGGCGTACTGCAGGGCGTTCTCGCCGTTCAGCTTCTGGCAGCCCTCGTCGAGCTTGAAACCGGTGTACTCGGAGTCGTCAATGGCCTCATCGACCTGCACGTGGACGCCGCCGAGGGAGTCGACCACCTTGGACAGGCCTGAGAAGTCGACGACGACGAAGTCGTCGATACGCACGTGCGTCAGCTTCTCCACGGTCTTGAGGGTGCAGGCGGCTCCGGAGGCAACAGCCTTCTTGTCGTCGCTGCTGCTGCCGGCTCCGTTGGCGAAGGCGGAGTTGAACGGTGCGTCCTCGCTGGCGTCGGTCTTCCCGCCGTCGAGGGTCGTGCACTCGGGGATGTCGACCAGGGTGTCGCGGGGGATGGACACGGCGTCGACGCGCGAGCGATCAGCCGAGATGTGCATGACCAGCGCCGTGTCGGAGCGGGCCACGGAGACCTCGTCGTCGCCCTGCGAACCGTCGACGTTGTTTTTCCCCGCGCGCGAGTCGGTGCCCAGGATCAGGAGGTTGACGGCTCGGCCCTCGTAGCTGTCCGGCGGCTTCGTGCCGGGCCGGTCCTCCTCGGTCAGGAGGCTGTCGATGTTGAACCAGGCGATCCGCGACTGGATGTTGTGCCACGCGAAGCCCGCGGCGGAGACGACGAAGATCGTCACCGCAAGCAGGCTGAGTCCCACTCGCCTGGCCAGGCGGCGTCCGAGTTCCTTGGAGGAGTGTCGCGCATTCGGCTTACTGAACTGAGGCACGGAAGCGATCATAGGGAACGAGACTGCTAAACCATATGGGTCTGCCTACACCTGTTACATGAGATTTACCCAATGCTGGGTGAAGCCCCTCACACGGGTAACGGGGCTAGGCTCTGTCCGTGACCAGTGTTGCCAAACCCACGCCGACCAGTGCCTCGGCCGCTCCCGTCAGTGCTCCGGATCAGGTAGGGGAATGCTCGGAAGCTCGGGCCCTCGCACCTGACGAGCAGAGCGTGCGAGTGGTGACGGTCGCCTTCAACCCGGGTGAGGAGCTGGAGCGCTTCCTGGCCTCCTTGGCCACGGCGACGGCGCGCAGGCTCGTCGTCGTCATCGCGGACAACGGCACCGAGCACGACGTCGTCACTGCTGCTGCTCAGCGGCACGGGGCGCGCGTCGTCGGGGACGGCACCAACCTCGGTTACGGGGCGGGTGCCAACCTGGCGGCCGCGGATCTGGAGGAGGACTGGATCGTGGTGGCCAACCCCGATCTCGTCTGGAGACCCGGGAGCCTCGACGTCCTCATTGATGCGGGCCTGGCCAACCCGGCGGCCGGCTGCCTGGGGCCCCTCCTGCTCAACCCCGACGGCACCGTCTACCCCTCCGGGCGCGCCCTGCCCTCCTTAGTCAAGGGTGCCGGGCACGCCGTCCTGGGCCGGATGTGGCCGGCCAACCCCTTCTCCGCCGCGTATCACACCGCCGATCAGGGCGGCTCGGGCGGGTCGCGGACGGTGGGCTGGCTCTCGGGGGCCTGCCTACTGCTGCCCGCCGCCGCCTGGAGGCGCCTGGAGGGCTTCGACGACGACTACTTCATGTTCTTCGAGGACGTGGACTTAGGGGAGCGGGTCGGACGGGCCGGCTGGCTCAACGTGCAAGTGTCGGACTCCGTCGTCGTCCACGAGCAGGGGGCCAGCTGGAAGGCCCGCCCCGAGAAGATGATCCGGGCGCACCACGCCTCCGCCCGCCACTACCTCAACGGCGTCTACAACGCCCCGTGGCAGGCGCCGGTGCGCTGGCTGCTCAGCGGCGGGCTGCGCCTGCGTGAGGAGCTCGAGGTCCGCGCCTCCCGGAACTGAGGGGGAGTGCCCGCTGCTCTCCGGGAGCCTCGGGGTCAGTCGTCGGTCTCAGCGGTGAGCCGCGCGCCGGCAGGGGGCTCGGGGGCGTTGTCCAGGGCGATGCGGCGAGCCAGGTGAGTGATCTGCCGCTCCCTGGCGCTGTTGCGCCTGAAGGAGGAGAGGATCTGCGCCAGGAAGGCGATGACCAGGGCGTAGAGCAGGAAGTCAGTTCCTCGCCCGACTCCCATCCGGTGCGCGATCGAGCTCATCACCCAGGGGAAGGTGATGTTGAAGACGGCGAAGGCCACGAAGGCCAGGGTGACCAGCCTGCGGGCGGCCATGTGGCGGGCCCCGCCGGGGGTGCGCAGCATCATCCAGCCGACGGCGATCACGGCCAGGATCAGGGCGGCCTGGATGTAGAACTGGTGGTTCGTGATCGGCGTGACCCGGGTGGCGAACTGATGAATCATGGGCTGTGCCTTCCGTGCGGGCTCAGGAGAAGAGCAGGTCGACCAGGATGTTGACCGAGTTCCACAGGGACTGGCCCTTGGCGCGGGAGTAGTCGGTGTAGACGATGTGCACCGGGAACTCGCGCCAGGGCATGCCGGTGGCGCCGATCTGGCGAATGATCTCACTGGCGTGCGCCATCCGGTTCTGCCTGAGGTCGAGCTGCGCCAGGACGTCGCGGCGGAGCACCCGCAGGCCGTTGTGGGCGTCGGTCAGGCGCATGCCGGAGGTGTGCGAGCTGACGGCCGCCGCCGTGCGCAGGACGATCCGCTTGAGCCACCCCACCGGGGAGGGGCCTTCGAGGAAGCGCGAGCCGAGGACGACGGCGAGATTCTCGGCTCGCGCCGCGGCCACCATGGCGGCGGCGTCCGTGGTGGAGTGCTGGCCGTCGGCGTCGAAGGTGACGACGTAGTCGGCATTGGTCTTCTCCAGCACGTAGGAGAAGCCCGTCTGCAGCGCTGCGCCCTGGCCGAGGTTGATCGGGTGGCGTACGACCACGGCCCCCGCGGCGGCGGCCTCCCGGGCAGAGGCGTCCTTGGAGCCGTCGTCGACGACAACGACATGGGGGAAGACTGTGCGGGCCTGGGAGATGACCTCGCGCACGACGGTCGCCTCGTTGTACAGGGGAATGACGAGCCAGGTGTCGGTGACCGGGAGCGCCGGGGTGGGCTCCCCGGTCTGCGATGCGGTGGAGGTAGTCACCACCGCATTCTTGCACGCGAACAGAGGGCGCCAGCCCTCTTGCGGGAGGCGGGGGCGGTCGGCCTTGGTGGGGTAGGTCTCCTTCGGGGCGTGCCCGGGCGGCGTCTGGCGGGGGTGGGTCCCCTAGGATGGGGCCGGTCGTGCAGTGCCCGCCGCCTCCGGCGACCGGAGCGGCACGGCTTCCGGCAGCCACCAGGCTGCCCGGACTCATTCGATCGTCAGGGCGGTGCGAGCCGCCCGCACAGGAGTCGCCGTGGCCACCCGCATCGCCCCGTCCGCCGATGTCTCCGAGGAAGCCGTGCTCGGAGAGGGCACCAGCATCTGGCACCTCGCACAGGTCCGTGAGCACGCCGTCCTTGGACGGGACTGCATCGTGGGGCGCGGCGCCTACATCGGTGAGGGCGTCGTCATGGGAGACAACTGCAAGGTGCAGAACTACGCCCTCGTGTACGAGCCGGCCCGCCTGGCCGACGGGGTCTTCATCGGCCCGGCGGTCACGCTGACCAACGACCACTTCCCCCGGGCCGTCAACCCCGACGGCTCGCTCAAGTCGGCCGCCGACTGGGAGCCCGTGGGAGTCACCATCGAGGAGGGTGCGTCGATCGGCGCCCGCGCCGTGTGCGTGGCTCCGGTGCGTATCGGGGCCTGGGCCACGGTGGCCGCCGGCGCCGTGGTCACCAAGGACGTTCCCGCTCATGCCCTGGTCGCCGGGGTCCCCGCTCGCCGCATCGGCTGGGTCGGGCGCGCCGGTGAGCCCCTTACTCCCTCCGACCCCGGCCCCGACGGCGCCCCACGCTGGCGCTGCCCCGTCACCGGGACCCTGTACGAGCAGTTTGACGCCGAGCCCGCTGCCGGGTCCGGCTCGCAGTCCAGCTCCGAATCCACCACCATCCGAGAGGTCACCCACTGATGTCACGCGAGTTCATCCCAGCAGCCAAGCCGATCATCGGGCAGGAGGAGCGCGACGCCGTCGACGCCGTCCTCACCTCGGGCATGGTCGTCCAGGGACCCCAGGTCAAGGCCTTCGAGGAGGAGTTCTCCGCCCAGGTCGTCGACGGCGTCCACTGCGTGGCCGTCAACTCCGGCACCTCGGCCCAGCACGTGGCCACCCTGGCCAGCGAGCTCCAGGAGCGCGCCGGCGGGGCCCCGGAGGTCATCGTCCCCTCCTTCACCTTCGCTGCCACCGGCAACTCGGTGGCCATCAGCGGTGCCGTGCCGGTCTTCGCCGACATCGACCCGGTGACCTTCACCCTCGACCCCGCCAGTGTCGAGGCCTCCATCACCGAGCGCACGGCGGCCATCGAGGTGGTCCACCTCTACGGTCTGCCCGCCAACATGCCGGAGATCCTCGCCATCGCCGAGCGTCACGGCCTGGCCGTCTTCGAGGACTGCGCCCAGGCGCACGGCGCCGCCATCGAGGGCAAGCCCGTGGGCACCTTCGGGGCCTGGGGCTCCTTCTCCTTCTACCCCACCAAGAACATGACCAGCCTCGAGGGCGGCATGATTACCACGGCCGACGCCGAGCTGGCCCGCCGCTGCCGCCTCATCCGCAACCAGGGCATGGAGCAGCAGTACGCCAACGAGCTGGTGGGCCTCAACAACCGCATGACGGACGTGGCCGCCGCCGTCGGCCGCGTCCAGCTGACCAAGCTGGCCGGCTGGACCGCTGCCCGCCAGGCCAACGCCGCGCGCCTCAACGAGCTGCTGGCGGGCGTCGAGGGCGTCGTCACCCCCTTCGTCCCCGAGGGCTACACGCACGTCTACCACCAGTACACGATCCGCCTCGAGGGGGCCACGGGCGCCGAGCGCGACGCCGTCCAGGCCGCTCTGCGCGAGGAGTGGCAGGTCGGCAGCGGCGTCTACTACCCGATCCCCAACCACCGCCTGGCCTCCCTGGCCCACTACGCCGAGGGCCTCGAGCTGCCCGGAACCGAGAAGGCCGCCCGCGAGTGCCTCTCCCTGCCGGTCCACCCCTCCCTGAGCGAGGCGGACCTGGAGCGCATCGGCCAGGCCGTGGCCGCCACCGTCAAGGCAGGTGCCTGACATGGGTGAGAACGTCGCTCTCGACGGGCAGGCCACCACTGCGCTGCCCGAGGTCCACCACCTCACCGACAAGGGCACGGCGGACAACCCGCTGCGCGTGGGCCTCATCGGCCTGGGCTCCATGGGACGCCACCACGCCCGGGTCATCCGCGCCACTGAGGGCATGGAGCTCGTGGCCGTGGCCGACCCCGGCGGCGACCGCTTCGGCGTGGCCGGCGAGCTGCCGGTCCTGCCCGATGTCCACGCCCTCATTGACGCCGGGCTCGATGCCGCCATGGTGGCCGTCCCCACCGTCTACCACGAGGACGTCGCCCTGGCCCTGGCCGAGGCGGGCGTGCACACCATGGTGGAGAAGCCCATCGCCCACGACGCCGCCGCGGGCCGCCGCGTGGCCGCCGCCTTTGCCGAGCGGGGCCTGGTGGGCGCCGTCGGCTACGTGGAGCGCTGCAACCCGGCCCTGCGGGCCCTGCGCGAGCGCCTCGATGCCGGTGAGCTCGGCGAGGTCTACCAGGTCCTCACCCGCCGCCAGGGCCCCTTCCCGGCCCGCATCAGCGATGTCGGGGTCGTCAAGGACCTGGCCACCCATGACATCGACCTGACCGCCTGGGTCGCCGGCGCCCGCTACACCTCCGTGGCCGCGCAGGTCACGCACCGCTCCGGCCGCCAGACCGAGGACATGATGGTGGCCACCGGCCTGCTGGAGGGCGGCATCGTCGTCAGCCACCAGGTCAACTGGCTCACCCCCTTCAAGGAGCGCGTCACGATCGTCACCGGCGAGAAGGGCGCCTTCGTGGCGGACACCCTCACCGGGGACCTCACCTTCCACGCCAACGGCACCGTGGCCTCCACCTGGGACCAGGTCGCCGCCTTCCGGGGCGTCAGCGAGGGCGACGTCATCCGCTACGCGATCCCCAAGCGCGAGCCGCTGGCCCTGGAGCAGGAGAACTTCCGCGACGCCGTGCGCGGCGTGGCCCAGCGCCACGTCACCATGGCCGAGGGCGTGGCCACGCTCGACGTCGTCGAGGCGGTTCTGACCTCGGCGAGCGAGAACCGGACGGTCGCGCTCTGAACCGCTCAGTCGCACCGAGCGGCCCCGTGGCGGGAGCGCTCGCCCGGGTCCGCTCGGTCATGGAGTCCTCCCCGTTCCTGCGCCACGTCCTGACGCTGGTCAGCGGCACGGCCACCGCCCAGGCCATCGTCTTCGGCATGACGATGATCCTCACCCGCATCTTCTCCGACGCGGACCTCGGCCAGCTGACGCGCTACACCTCGGTCGTCTCGATCATCACGGCCGTGGCGGCCCTGCGCTACGACATGACGATCATGCTTCCCAAGAAGGACGCCTGGGCCCTGGCCTGCGCCCGCCTGGGAATGGTGTGCATCGTGGTGGTCTCGATCATCTCCAGCGTCGTGGCCCTCCTCCTCAAGCCGCTGGTCACCCGGTACTGGGGGGCTGATATCGCCGCCTGGATGCCGCTGCTGGGCGTGACCACGCTGCTGCTGTCGACGGTCCAGCTCCTCCAGTACTGGTACAACCGTCAGTCGGACTACCGGACGATCTCAATCAACCGGGTCGAGCAGCAGGTCGGACAGTCCCTCGGCCAGCTCGTCCTGGGGGTGGCGGGGATGGTCAGTGTCGGAGGCCTGCTGATCGGTCAGACGATCGGGCAGGCCTGGGCCTTCGTCAACCTGGGGCGCAAGGCCAAGCCCTTGCACCGGCCGTTGCCGCCGGAGGCGCCCACCCTGTGGCAGGTCGCCCGCCGCTACCGGCGCATGCCCCTGCTCAACGGCCTCAACGCCTTCGTCGACGCCGTGCGGCTCAACGGCATCAACCTGCTCGTGGGCTCCTACTCGGTGGCCAGCCTGGGGCAGTTCAACCTGGCCTGGCGCTGCCTGGAGGTTCCGCTGGCTCTCATCAACGCCGCCGTGGGGCAGGTCTTCTTCCACAAGCTCGCCACTCTGCGTCCCGGGCAGATGCGCCCCCTGGTCCGCCAGGTCACCAAGCGGGTCCTCATCATCGGGACCGCGCCGTTCGTCCTGCTCTACATCCTGTCGCCCTGGCTCTTCCCCTTGCTCTTCGGCAGCAGCTGGACCGAGGCGGGCAGCTTCGCCAGGGCTCTGACCCCCTGGCTGTTCATCCTCCTGGTCACCTCCCCGCTGTCGACTCTCTTCGTCGTCACCGAGAACCAGGACTGGCTGCTCCTGTTCTCGGTGGTCTACGCCGCCGTCCCCCTGGCCTGGCTCTGGTTCAGCCCCTACTCGCTGCTGACGACCACCTACGTCCTGGGCGCCCTCATGTGCCTCATCCTGGTGGTGCAGATCCTCATGGCCGACGCCGCCGCCCGCCGCTTCGACGCCAGGCCCCCCGCCAGTGAGGCCGACGAGGGCCACTACGAAGCCGCTGACGACTCCGGGGCCGCAGCCGGCACGCCCGAGGATCAATAGGATCTCGAGTACTGGGCGATGGCGGCCTCGTAGGCGCGGCCGTAGGAGCGCGCCACCTGGCTGGGGGAGAAGGCCCGCGGCAACGTGTTCTGGATGTCGCGCGCCGTGAGGTCCGTGCACCGTCCCATGACGTCGACGACGGCCCTGGCCCACGCGGCGGGGTTGTCCTGAGAGACGATCTCGCTCACTGAGGGATCCAGGAAGCTGGTGTGCGCCCCCCGGTCACTGGTGACCACCGGGCGGCCGGCGGCAACGGCCTCGGCTGCACCCAGGAAGAAGGTCTCGGCGAGCGTGGGTACGAGGAAGAGGTCGTTGTCGGCCAGGACCTGCTGCACCTGATCGCCCGGCAGCTGACCGGTCAGCTCCAGGTCGACGCCCAGGTCGGTCGCGAGATCCGTGCAGCGATCGGCCAGGGGACCGCCACCCACCCAGGTCAGCCGGGCCGGAACCCCCTGCTGCGCCAGCGCCGCAACCGCTTCTACGGCCAGGTCCGGGCGCTTGCGCTCGATGAGCCCCCCGATGCCGACGATCCGCAGCGTGTCACGCCCCAGCTCGACGCTGCGGCGCGGCGCCGGCTCCTCAGGCATGGTGACCTCGTTGGGGACCGTCAGGATCTCGCCCTCGGGGCGGTAGGCCCGCAGGTCGGCGGCGAGCTGGTCGGAGACGGTGGTGACGACGTCGGGCCGGCGCTCCAGTCGCAGAACCACCTGAGCCCCCGCCCGTGCCAGGGAGCCGAGCTCGGCGCCGCGCTGGGCGATCCCCGACCAGTGCTCCGTGTGGAGCCACGGCTGACGGGGCCGGCCCAGGGCGTAGGGCAGGAGGGTGGAGACCGCGTGGGTATGGACGACGTCGCTGCCGTGAGTCAGCGCCGTCAGCTCCCGCCTGGCCGCAAGCACCTCGTGGGGCCGCGACAGCGACATGGGTAGGCGCACCACGGGCAGCCCCATCACCCGGTCGTGGCGCACCCCGTCGTCGACGGAGGCCGAGGCGAGGTGGACGACGCGAATATCGTGGCCGGCCGCCGCCATGGAGGCGGCGTGGCGTGCCACGAAGACTCCCAGACCCGGTGAGCGGTGCGTGGGGAACCAGGTGGTGACGATGGTGACGCGCATGATGCTGCCCAGGGATCCGGTCGGGGCGATCAGTCGGGCAGGTGCTCGGTGAGGGCCTGGACCACTCGGGCCGCGGCGTTGCCGTCCCCGTAGGGGTGGGCGTCGGCGTCGGCGGGCTCGGTCGGCCTGGCACGGGAGGCGGCGTCGACCAGGGCCTGACCGGGCTCGACCAGGACGTTCCAGCCCAGGTTGACGGTCTCGACCCACTCGGTCTGGGGGCGCACCGTGGTGCACGGCGCCCGCAGGAGGAATGCCTCCTTCTGCAGGCCGCCGGAGTCGGTGACCACGCCGCGGGCGTGCAGGGTCGAGGCGACGAGCTCGGGGTAGGCCAGGGGCGGGTGCATCCGCAGGTTGCCCGAGTCCTCCAGGGTGATGCCGTGCTCGGCGCACTTGGCCACCAGGCGCGGGTGGGCCAGGAGCACCACCGGGTGATCGACCGCCGCCAGCGACTCCAGGATGGAGCGCAGGCGCTCGGGGTCGTCGGTGTTCTCCGCCCGGTGGATGGTGGCCAGCGAGTAGCCGCCCTCGGGCAGGTCCAGCTCGGTCATGACGGGGGAGGGGGTATCGATGACGGAGTCGCGCACCGAGAACAGGATGTCGGTCATCACGTCGCCCACGACGACGGTGCGCTCTGCCAGGCCCTCGTCCGCCAGGTGGGCGGCCCCCACCTCGGTCGGTGCCAGCAGCAGGTCGGCGGCGTGATCGGTCAGGATCCGGTTGATCTCCTCGGGCATGGCCCGGTTGAAGGAGCGCAGGCCCGCCTCCAGGTGGGCGATGGGCACGTGGAGCTTGACGGCGGACAGCGCCCCGGCCAGCGTGGAGTTCGTGTCCCCGTAGACCAGGACCCAGTCGGGGCGATGGGTCTCGATGGTCTCGTCCATGGCCGCGAGCATCGTGCCGGTCTGCACCCCGTGCGACCCCGAGCCGACCCCGAGGTGGACGTCCGGGGCCGAGATCCCCAGGTCGCTGAAGAAGACGTCGGAGAGCATCGGGTCATAGTGCTGCCCGGTGTGAACAATCACATGGTCGATGCCGGCCTCACGGAAAGCGGCGTCGATCGGGGCTAACTTGACGAACTGGGGCCGGGCGCCCACCACTGACATGACACGCATGGTTGAGACTCTACCGTGACTACACGGGCTCCAGTGCCATCGAGCGCCAGGGAGTCAAGGACGCGGAGGCCTTTTCGAACGGTCGTGAACATCGTTGGGGCGGCGCTGAAAGGGCGGAACTTCCACGGAGGTCGCCCCCGGCTGCTGAGCTCCACCGCGAGGTACCGGACCGCCGACGTCGTGTCATAACTGTGATCGGCCGATGGTACTATCATTCGCGCTCGAGTCTGTCTGCCTGGTGCGGCCGCGCCTGGTTCCTGAGATACCCCCTAAAGGAGGCGAGGCACCGTATGGCTGCGATCGTCTACCACGCCCCTTTCCCCCTGGATCGGGAGGCGTCGTCGGCTTCCGGTATCCGGCCTGTGCGCATGCTCGATGCCTTCCGGGAGCTCGGTTACACCGTGCTGGACGTGACCGGCTCGGCCCGGGAGAGATCGCGTCGCCTGCGCGCTCTGAGGGACCGTCTCCAGGGCGGGGAGCGCATCGAGTTCCTCTACTCCGAGTGCGCGACCATCCCCACCATGCTGACTGAGCCGCGCCACATCCCGCCCCACCCCTTCGTCGACCCGGCGCTCATGGGGCTGATGCACCGGCATGGCGTACCCACGTCCCTGTTCTACCGGGACATCTACTGGGCCTTCCCCGACTACCGCGAGAGGGTCGGGGCCGCGCTGGCCACGGCCATGGGATGCGTCTACCGCTATGACCTGGCCTGGTACTCGCGCTACATCGACCGCCTCTACCTGCCCTCGATGCGCATGGGCGCCCACGTCCCCGGGTTCCCCGAGGAGCGCATGGCCCCGCTGCCCCCGGGCTGCGAGATCGTTGACGAGGCGCCCTCCTCCCGCCCCGACGGCGAGCTCCACCTGCTCTACATCGGCGGGCTGGGTGGCCACTACCGGCTCCAGGAGTGCCTGCGCGCCGTCGTCGACGTGCCCGGCACCAGCCTGACCATCTGCACCCGCCCCGACCAGTGGGAGGCGGCCGGCGACCAGTACGCCGACCTGGTGGAGGCCGCCGGCGGCCGGATCGAGGTCGTGCACCGTTCCGGGGAGGAGCTCACCGCCCTCTACGAGCGCGCCGACCTGTGCGTCCTGTTCGTCGAGCCGGACCCGTATCGGGAGTTCGCCTCCCCGGTCAAGCTCTACGAGTACCTCGGACGCGGCAAACCGGTCATCGCCTCCCAGGGGACCCTGGCCGCCGAGGTCGTGGGCGCCGCCGGCGCCGGCTGGACCCTTCCCTACGACGCTACAGTGCTCTCCGGGCTGCTGCGCAGGCTCCTCCAGCACCCCCAGGAGGTCGCCGAGGCCGCCGGCCGGGCCCGGCAGGCCCGCCAGGAGCACACCTGGCTCAGTCGGGCGCGCACGGTCGCCCAGGACATGCAGGCGGTTCGGGCCGGCGCACTGGCCCAGTCCCGCACGCTGCGAGCAGGAGGGAACCGATGAGCGCACGGGGCTTCGTCAAGGCGTCGCTGGGCGCTCTGGTCCTCGGCGGCGTCGCGGCCGCGCTGGCGACGGCGGTGACGTCGCGTCGGTGCGCCCGTTCCGGTCGAGCCGACGGCGTCCTGCTGGCCACCCGCATCCACCTGCCCGAGGCCGCTGCCGCCTCCTTCCGGCTCGACAGCGTGGAGAAGGCGCTTGTGGCCGACGGGACGGCGGTGCGGGTCCTCACCAGCCGGGCCCCGGCCGACGCGCCGCAGGGCGAGCCCGATCCTGAGGGGGTCCAGGTCTCGCGCTGGCCGGTCCTGCGGGACTCCTCGGGCTACCTGCGCGGCTACGTGCCCTACCTGTCCTTCGATCTGCCCCTGGCTCTCAGGCTGCTGGTGGCCCGTCGGCCGGAGGCGATCCTCGTGGAGCCGCCCCCGACGACCGGCGCGGTCGTACGGGTCGTGGCGGCCCTGCGCGCGATTCCCTACGTGTGGTACGCCGCGGACGTCTGGTCGGCGGCAACGGCCTCCACCGGAGCGGCCGACATCGTCGTGCGGGCCGTCGAGAAGCTCGAGGCCTTCGCCGTCGGCGGGGCGGCTCGGGTCATCGCCGTCAATGACGGAGTCGCCCAGTCCGTCGCCGAGCTCGTGAACGCGGCATCGGACGACGAGTCCTGGGCACAGCGGATACGGGTCGTGCCCAACGGGATCGATACCGCTGTCTTCGACGCCCACGGGCCGACCCCCTCCGAGCCGGACCGTGCGCGGATCGGGCTGAGCGGGCCGTACTTCGTCTACGCCGGAACGGCCTCGGAGTGGCAGGGCGCCGACGTCTTCGTCCACGCCCTGGCCCAGGTGCGGCGCACCCACCCGAAGGCCCAGCTGCTCTTCCTGGGTCGGGGAACGGCCTGGCAGGAGATCACCCAAGCCGCCTCCCAGCTGCCCGCGGGCCCCGACGGCGCCCCGGCCGTCATCATGCACCCGGCCGTGCCCGCGGCCGAGGCCGCCGTGTGGCAGCGGGGCGCCGCAGCGGCCCTGGTGTCCATCAAGCCCGGCCAGGGCTACGACTTCGCCTACCCCACCAAGGTCCTCTCCGCCCTGGGATGCGGCACACCAGTGCTCTTCGCCGGTCGCGGGCCGGTGTCCGCGGACGTGCGCGACTTCGACCTGGGATGGGCGGCCGAGCACGATGCGGCGGCGATCGCCGAGGCCATGCGCACGGCGCTGGACACCTACGACGCCGAGATCGCCTCGGGTACGCGGCCCGCCACGGCGCAGCGCTTCCACGACTGGGTCGAGGACCATCGCTCGCTGCGTGCCACGGGGCAGTCCGCCGCCCGCGTCGTGCAGGAGGCCGCCGGCAGGGCCGGTGACAGCAGCGAGGAGAGTGCTGGGGGCCATGAGGTACGTCGAGTGAGTGAGGCGCAACGTTGGTGACCAACAGCCTGGTCGACTGGTTCAACACTCTGCCAACCGCGGTCCTGCTTCTGTCTGCGCTCTTCGGGGTCGGGTGGCTCGTGCTGCGCGCCGCCGGAATGAGAGGGATCCGTCCCGTCGCGCTGGCCCCGACCATCAGCGCCCTCATCCTGACGGCCGACGGGCTCTTCCAGGCCGCCGTCGGCAAGCCCTGGGGCTGGATCCCCGTCATGGTGACAACCGCGCTCCTGGCCCTTGCCGCCACCACGGCGAAGCGTCTCATCGACCGCTGGGACCCGGGGATCCTCCTCATGCCCGAGGACCAGCGGGAGGGCATGACCATGCGCACCGACGGCGGACGCGCCGAGCGCAGGCTCTTCCTGACGGTCCTGGTGTTCTGGGCCGTCACCGCGCTGCCCGTCATTCTCACGATCCCGCCCAACGCGGTCTCTCAGAGCGGTGACGCCCTCTACCACTACATGCAGGGCGCCATCATCGAGCGCGAGGACTACGCCTCGATGTTCAACCCGAACGCCGGCATGTTCGGGCTCACGAGCCACGCGGGCTTCTACCCGATCGTGTGGCACCAGGTCGCCAGCCTGGGAGCGTGGAGCTGGCGCGAGACGCTCATCGCCAACAACGTCCTGCTGCTGGCCGTGGCGCTGGTGTGGTACCTCGGCCTGGTCTACCTGGCTCGTACCGCGCTGCCCAAGGTCCGCCACGCCCCCTACCTGGCGCTGGCCGCCTCGCTCCTGGCTCCGGTCTTCCCCTGGCGGCTCACCTACGGTGCGGCGCTGTGGCCCTACTGCATGGCGGTCGCCACCTGCCCGGCCGTCATCGCCATGTCGATCGAGTGCTGGCGTCGTGCCCGCACCCTCATGGTGGTGGCCGCCCGGGAGCAGAACACGTCGGTCTGGGGCGCACGGGCGCGTGCCGCCATGGCGCTGAGCGCCATCATCCCCTTCTTCGTCGGGTCCTGCCTCATCCACACCTCAGCGGCGGCGATGCTCCTGTGGCCGCTGTTCGGCATCCTCCTGTGCCAGGCGGTGCACTCGGGGATCAGGAGCTGGCGCACCGAGCGACGCGCTCAGGCCGCGGCCTGGTGGATCGGCGCCCTCCTGGCGGTGGTCGCGTTCGTCGCCTTCGTCGTGCTGCCCGGTCCCCAGCAGCACCATTTCGGCAGGTACACCGAGCTGGACTGGAGCAACCTGACCACCAAGCTCCTCATCCCCATCACCCTGGACTACTTCGGCGGCTGGGCCATCGAGTGGATCGAGATGCCACTGGCGACCCTGTGCCTCCTGGGCGCCGTGATCTGCCTGTGGCGGCGACGCAACTGGGAACTCGTCGTGGCCTGGATCTTCAGCATGTCCCTCATCCTGGCCGCCATTGCCCCCATCCCGGTGCTCTCGGCGTTCACCGGCCTGTTCTACCGGGTTCCCCACCGCATCAAGGCGATGACCGCCGTCCTGGCGGTGCTCCTCGTCGTCGTCGCCCTGGACGCGCTGCGCACGTGGCTCAGCCCGCTGGGAGCGCGGGCCGGCTCCGCGCTGCGCGAAGCCCTCGGACGTATCGGCCTGGCCTCCGTGAGCACGGCGGTGCTCAGGGCAGGGGCCGCCGTCGCCGCCCTGGCCGTGTGCCTGCCCATCATGCTGATCGGGAGCCGGGCCGTGGCCACCGATGTACGCGAGGGATATCTTCCCGTGCACGGCGACACCCGCTTCATCGCGGACACGGCCGAGCTCGACATGATCCGCCGGCTGCCCGACGAGCTGCCGGACAACGCCGTCGTCATCGGCGACCCGGTGGCCGGGACCGGCTACATCCCCATCCTCACTGGTATGCGCAGCGTGTGGGTCTTCCCCGGTCAGGCCGCCGACGACCAGGACGGGATCTACCTGCGTGAGAACTTCAACCGGATTCACACCGACCCTCACGTGTGCGAGCTCCTCCAGCGGCACGGGATCCACTACTTCTACGCCGACAAGGACATCGTCTTCAACGGCAACCGGCTCAGCAAGTTCCGACCCGGCCTCTACAAGGTCGACACCTCCAGCGGATTCACCCTCGTCGACTCCGGTGGCTCGGCCTCGCTGTGGCGCATCGACATCTGCGGCTGACGGCCTGCTGACGCTCTGACAGCGCCCGCATCGGGGACTATGAGCTCTCAGAGCTCTCAGCTCATGGGGACGACGGGCTCGGCGCCCCAGGTCCCGTCCAGGAACAGCTGCGTCCACAGGCCCGTCGAGGTGGCCCCCCTGGACATGCGCAGGATCTGCTCGGTGTAGGGCATGGGGGCGTTGAAGGCCTCGAAGGCCATGGGGTGGCGCAGCATGGTGCGCATGGAGACCGCCCGGGACAGCGCCGTGCGGGTGCCGGTGACGGTCAGTGCCGCCATGAGCGCGCGCCGCGGCCCCGCCGGGATCCGCGCGGCCGGCGCCTCGAAGAGCTGGGAGGCAGTGCCCGTCGCCTCGCCGTAGACCTCCGCCGTGAACTGCGCGTACCAGTCGCGAGTGGCGGTCAGCTCCTCCGATCCCCGCAGCCAGGCGCGCCACATCTCGGTGTCGAGCATCGGCAGCGCCCAGCCGTATCCGAAGGCCTCGTAGGCCTTGAAGGACTCGTTGATGTACTTGGCCTGACGTTCCTGGAGGTTGACCCACTCCAGGAGCTCCTGGACGCAGCGCCCGCCTCCAGGAAGGTCCTCGCCCGGGTTGGTCGGGAAGGAGACCTCCTGGGCTCCCTTCACCACGGCTCGGCGCAGCAGGGGCAGGTGGCGCCACGCATCGCGGTCCCCCTGAAGCAGCGAGTGGTGGCGGGCCGCGGCGGTGAGTACCTCGTTGCGTGAGGGGCTGCCCTCGAGCAGGTGCTCGTCATGCATGTTGCCGACGATCGTGTGGCCGGGCAGGAACACCGCATCGGTGTCGATCAGGGCCTGGCGGCGCATCTGGAGCAGGGCGTACCAGTCCTGGACGTGCGGCAGGGAGGTCAGGCCCCAGGTGCGCCTCTGGAAGTCGACGCCGTCGGGCCCGGCCCAGCTGCGAGCCACCTCGGCGGGGTCCAGGTCGACCGTGAACCAGTCCAACTCGAGCGCCTCGGCCACGCCCCGGGAGATGGCGACCTCAGAGCTGCCTGGCACCCCGTAGGTGAAGGTCACCACGTCGCGGGCCCCGTGGCGCTTGAGCCAGACGGCCAGCAGCCTGGAGTCCAGCCCACCGGAGAGGGGAACGAGGATCTGGCGGCCGTCGATGTCCTGAAGGACGCGCTCGACCGCGGTGTCGAGCGCGCTGCGGAAGACGGCCGCGAACTCCTCTGGGGAGGTGATCGGGTCAGCGGCGTACCGGTAGGTCTCCCACGAGCGGCTGCTCCAGGTGCCGTCGGGGCGCAGCTCCACCACCGATCCGGCCGGAGTGGCGTAGACCTCGTGGGCCAGTGTCCGCGTCCCCGGTGTGAAGCCAGCGTGCAGGAAGACCTCGGCGGCCTCCTCGTCGCGCACCCAGGCCGGGGCGTGTCGGCGCAGCTCCTCAGGGTCGTCGCTGATGACCCAGGTGTCGCCCGCGCGGGTGAACAACAGGTGGTGGGAACGGGTGCGGTCCGTGGTCAGGCGCACGAGGCCGTCGTCGGCCTCGATGAGTGTCCAGGCCCCCGTGCGCCGCTCGGGCCGCTCGCGCCGCAGGGACTCCAGGTCACCGGACCCGAGCGGTAGCGGTCGCCACAGGTGGTACTGGGGCGCTGTGGGCGCTGAGGACTCAGTGTCCGCGGGACCACTCGTCCACGTCGGAGACGTCAGGTGAAGGCGGTATCCGGAAGGGGACGTGTCCGTGCGGTCCGTGTGGTCCAAGTCGTGCATGTGGACATGGTAAGCGCCGTATCATACGGAGGGCCGCTACCCGAGCCGCCACCTGAGCATCAACCTGAGCCTCAGCCTGATCCGTCGGAAGGACCAACCCGTATGCGCATCGCCGTCGTCGCCCTGGGCAAGATCGGACTGCCTCTGGCCGTCCAGTACGCAGACAAGGGCCACGAGGTCATCGGAGTCGACGTCAACCCCGCCGTCGTCGAGGCCGTCAACGCCGGAACCGAGCCCTTCCCCGGCGAGGCCCACCTGGCCGAGAAGCTCGCCGCCCTGAGCCCCGCCACCGGCAACGGCGCCCTGCGCGCCACCACCGACTATGCCGAGGCCATCCCCGAGGCCGACGCCATCGTCCTGGTCGTGCCGCTCTTCGTCAACGACGCCACCTGGGAGCCGGACTTCGCCTGGATGGACGACGCCACCCGCTCCCTGGCCGCCCACCTGACCCCCAACACCCTCATCTCCTATGAGACCACCCTGCCCGTGGGCACGCTGCGGGGCCGCTTCAAGCCCATGATCGAGGAGATCAGCGGCCTGAAGGAGGGGACCGACTTCCACCTGGTCTTCAGCCCCGAGCGGGTCCTCACCGGCCGTGTCTTCGCCGACCTGCGCCGCTACCCCAAGCTCGTGGGCGGTCTGGACGAGGCCGGTACCCAGGCCGGTATCGCCTTCTACGAGTCCGTCCTCGACTTCGACGAGCGCGACGACCTGCCCCGCCCCAACGGCGTGTGGGACATGGGCACCGCCGAGGCCGCTGAGATGGCCAAGCTCGCCGAGACCACCTACCGCGACGTCAACATCGGCCTGGCCAACCAGTTCGCCGTCTACGCCGACAAGGCCGGCTTCGACATCGAGCGCGTCATTGAGGCCTGCAACTCCCAGCCCTACTCCCACATCCACCGCCCCGGCATCGCGGTGGGCGGGCACTGCATCCCGGTCTACCCGCGCCTGTACCTGTCCACCGACCCCGATGCATCCGTGGTGCGCACCGCCCGCACCTTCAACGCCACGATGCCCGCCTACGTGGTGGGTCGGGCCACCGAGGTGCTCGGCTCGCTCAAGGGCCTGCGCGTCGTCGTGCTGGGGGCCTCCTACCGCGGCAAGGTCAAGGAGACCGCCTTCTCCGGGGTCTTCCCCACCGTGGAGGCCCTGCGCGAGGCCGGCGCCGAGGTCCTCGTCCACGACCCCATGTACACCGACGAGGAGCTGGCCGGTTTCGGCTGGACCCCCTACCACCTGGGGGAGCAGGTCGACGTCGCCATCGTCCAGGCCGACCACCCCGAGTACGGCGAGCTCTCCGCCGCCGACCTGCCCGGGCTGCGCCTCCTGCTGGACGGACGCCGCGCCACCGACGCCGCCAAGTGGACCGGTGTGCCGCGCCTGACCATCGGCGGAGGCGAGTGACCCCGCAGGCGCTCTGAGGTCGGCAGGAGGAATGACTGCGAGCGTGGCGGCGGGGCTGTCCGGAGACTCCGGCTGGATCCTGACGGCCGCCACGCTCGTCGTGGCCGGGCTGCTCCTGGTGCCCGGCTGGATCGTGGGACGCTCGGCGCGCCTGGCCGCACTGCCGTCGCTGGCGGTGGCTCCGGCGCTCAGCTCGGCGATCATCGCGGCGGCGGAGATCCTCGCCCACGCCCTCGCGTTGCCCTGGCTCCCCTGGGGATGGGCGGTGATCGCCGGCCTGACGGCGGTCGTGGCGTTGATGGCACGTCTGATCGTCGGTGCCCCACCGGAGCGTGCGCGACGAGCGGCGTCGCAGGGCCGGGCCGAGTGGGTGATCCTGGCTGCAGGCCTGACCGTGGCCGTTATCGTGCCGGCCGGGGTGATTCTGACCGTCCTGCCGGGGCCCGGCTACCCGGCACAGGTCTTCGACGCCACCTTCCACCTCAACGCGGTGGCGGCCATCCGTGAGGGCGGCAACGCCTCCATGCTGGGGGGCCTGTCCGCCCTCTACTCCGGCCGCACCGTCTACTACCCCACGGTCTGGCACGGGGCGGTGGCGCTGGCACCGGGCAGCCCGGCCCCGGTCAGTACCGCGGGGGTGCTGGCCCTCACCGCGGTGGTCTGGCCGCTGAGCCTGCTGGGGTTGCTCGCCCGGGCCGCAGGTCTTGACGCTGCCCGGGCCTCGGAGACGGATCGAGCCCGCCGCAGGCAACGGACCTGCGCGGTCGCCGCTGTGCTCGCGCTCAGCGCCGCAGTGGTGGGGTTCCCACTGCTGCCCATGACGGCCTTGGCAGTGTGGCCCTACGCCCTGAGCGTTGCGGGGCTTCCCGGCGTCCTCGTGCTCTACGACCTGCTGCGTCAGGAAACCGCCTCGTGGCGCCTGCGTCTGGTACTGGTCCTCCTCGCCCTGGCCGCCGGCGGCGGCGTGGTGGCCGCGCACGGCACCGGCCTGTTCAACCTCGCCGTCTTGAGCCCACCCTTCTTGGTCAACCTCCTCGTCTCCCGATGGCGTCGCAGCGCCACCAGGCGGGGCGGCCGCGCCCTCCTGGTGGCCGGAGCGGTCGCGTCCGTGCTGGTCCTGGCCGTGGGGGCCTGGGTCATGCGCGCCTCCCTGGCCTCTGTCCTGGGCTATCAGCGCCCGGCCGGGGGAGTGGGCGGCATCGTGGCGACCCTGGGGCAGGCGCTCATCGACCTGCCGATGTATGGGGCGGTCCCGGGGGCCTCCCTGCCCGTCGGGATCGTGTTCGGCGGACTCACCCTGGCGGCGGCATGGTCGGCACGTGCACACCGGGATCAGCGCCCCTGGCTCGTCATGTGGCTCCTGTCGCTGCTGCTTGTGGTCCTCGTGGGGGGACCCCAGTGGGCCGGCCGTCAGCTCGGAGCGCCCTGGTACCTCCAGAAGGCCCGGATCCTTCCGCTTGTCATCCTGCCGGCGCTCGTCCTCATGGTGCAGGCCGGGGCCGGGCGGCCTGGGCGACGACTGTGGGGGTGGCTGCGTCGACTGGCCTCACGGGTCGGCGGGGCCCGGCCGCAGCGTGCGGCGGTGGCCTTGCTGGCAGCGCTTGTACTTCTGCCGGTGGTGGCAAGGGTCCCCCTGGAACGCAACCTCGTCGCCTCCGTCTACGACCCGCAGCGCATCAAGTACGGGACCTTGCTGACCGAGGACGCCCTGGCGCTCATTGAGCGCTCGAGGAGCGTCCTGCCTCAGGACGCGGTCGTCCTCGGAGCGCCATCGCGAGGGGCCGCCCACCTGTGGTCCTTGGGCGGGGTCCACGTCGTCTACCCGACGCGTGACCAGACAGCACCTGGAACCCCGGGTGCGACCCTGCCCTCTGCCTGGCCCACCCTGGGGCAGAAGGGCTCCCAGACCTGCGCGCTCCTCAACCGGCTGGGGGTGCGCTACTTCTACAGCAGTTCGGACGCCACGGCCGCGGGCTCCGTGGCAGGAGCAGCCCCCCTGCGCTGGGACGCCCCGCTGACCCGAATCCCCAGCGAGGGGCTCGAGCTCATCGACTCCCAGGGCAGCACCTCACTGTGGCGCATCACCGCCTGTGACTGAGGCGGCCTTGGCGTTGTGCGCTCAGACCTCGGTGTACTGAACCACTGATGGCGGCTCGGCGCAGAGGCCAACCATCCGAGGCACAAGAGTGGTGAAGTGTGCTGAGGCATTGTGGGCCTCGATTGCGGTGTCGTTGCGCCAGGTCTCGAGCACGACGAAAGAAGCGGAATCGTCCCTGGCCACGCACAGGTCGTAGGCGAGATTGCCATCTTCGGCCCGTGAGGCCTCCACGAGTTCGCCGGCAAGGGCGCGGAACTCCTCAACGGCATCGGGACGGACGCGGAACGTGGCGACAATACGGATCATGGGGCTCTCCTCACGCTGAGTCAGAACTAGGGCTTCTGCGGGAACGCGTGTGGGGCCCCCGCGGGGACCCCACACGTCACGGCTTATCGATGGCGGCTCGATGGCGGCGCCGCCCGATCACTGCCCCTGGGCGGCGTACTTCGCCTCGACCTCGGCCTTGAGCGGGCGCCACCAGGCCTCGTTGTCCCGGTACCAGTCGATGGTGGCCTGCAGACCGGAGCGGAAGTCGGTGAACTTCGGCGCCCAGCCGAGCTCCTCGACCAGCTTGGAGTTGTCGATGGCGTAGCGCATGTCGTGACCGGGGCGGTCGGCGACGTGCTCGTAGTCGTCGGGAGCGTGGCCCATGAGCTCCAGGATCAGCTCGACGACCTCCTTGTTGTTCTTCTCGCCGTTGGCGCCGATGAGGTAGGTCTCGCCGATGCGGCCCTTCTCGATGATGTCCCACACGGCGTCGTTGTGGTCCAGGACGTGGATCCAGTCACGCACGTTCTCGCCGGCGCCGTAGAGCTTGGGGCGCACGCCGTCGATGAGGTTGGTGATCTGACGCGGGATGAACTTCTCGATGTGCTGGTAGGGCCCGTAGTTGTTCGAGCAGTTGGAGATCGTCGCCTCCACGCCGAAGGAGCGCACCCAGGCGCGCACGAGCAGGTCGCTTCCGGCCTTGGACGAGGAGTAGGGGGAGGAGGGGTTGTAGGGCGTCGTCGGCTCGAACTTCGCCGGGTCGTCCAGCTCCAGGTCCCCGTAGACCTCGTCGGTGGAGATGTGGTGGAAGCGCACCTTGTGGCGGCGCACCGCCTCCAGGAGGGTGAAGGTGCCCACGAGGTTGGTCTGGATGAAGGGGGAGGGGTCGCGCAGCGAGTTGTCGTTGTGAGACTCGGCCGCGAAGTGGACGACGACGTCGGCCTGGGCGACGAGCGGGTCGACGACGTCGGCGTCGGCGATGTCCCCGACGACGAGCGTGACGCGGCCGCCCAGGTCTGCCAGTGAGCCCTTGTTCCCGGCGTAGGTGAGCTTGTCCAGGACGGTGACGGTGGCGTCGGGATGGCGCACCAGGGTCTGGTGGACGAAGTTGGCGCCGATGAAGCCGGCGCCTCCGGTGATGAGGACGTGCATAGAACTCGCTCCGATACGTGGGAACTGCGGGCGCTGAGCGCCCATCATGGCCGACGCCATCATGCCACAGGAGTGCGCTCGAGCTCACGGGCGGCCGCAGAGCGCGACTTCCGGGCCGGCGCAGTCGGACCGAGGGTCCCGGGGTGGTGAGACCGGATTGCAATAGACGTGCCGTGAACCGGTAAAACCGCGGAGCCTCAAGAAAAGGTGTGGGGCGGGTTGGTGGTCTCCGGGATTTTGGGTGCCGATGCAGCCGGCGCCGTCAAGGACCCTCCGTGACATTCAGTAAACTATCAGCAATCTCTTGGAAATTGCTCAGAAATTTGATTTCGTGCCTCTCGAGGGAGCGCGTCGTCGGTTGTGATGGTGAGGCCTGATGGACGCCCGTCGGTATCACCTCAAAGGAACCCCATGAACGTCCCTCGCGCACTTGGTCGCATCGCTCCCCGCGGCGGCCATCGCCTCAGTGGCCATGCCGGTGGTCTCAGCGCCCGCGCACACGCGTGCCGCTCCGCCGGGCTCATCGCCCTGACCTCGCTGCTCCTGTCAAGCCTGGTCCCCGTGGCCGGTGCCGCTCCGGGTGCCGGCGACTCCGGTGGTCAGGGTGAGGCCCCCGCTCCGGTGCAGATCCTCGACCTGACCACCGCTAGCGGGCAGGCCACCGAGGTGGCGCAGTCGGGGCTCGACGACGTCCAGGCCTCGCCGGGGCAGGGCTCCGGCTCGGGGTCGCGCGATGGGGCGGGCGCCCAGACGCCAAGGCCGTCGACCGAGGAGGCCAGTGGCTCCGATAACGCCGCCTCGGTGAGCCCGGCGGCGGTGCTCGGCGCAACCGCCACCGTGCCCGCCCTCGCTCAGGCCACGGGCGCAGCCGACGCGCCGGTCCCGTCGATCCTGCCGGCGGCCACGGACCCGCAGGCGGACGCCGCCTTGCTCACCGACCCCCTCGAGGTCGACCGCTTCTTCGTCGCCGGCTTCACCTGGACCGGCGGCGCCGACCTGCCCGACGGCGTGCGCATCTACCTGCGCGTGCGGGAGAGCGGGAGCTGGTCGCCCTGGTACCTGAGCGAGGCGGCCGACTCCGGCCGCGACGATCGCGCCACCCCCGGCACGGGGGAGTTCGTCACCGGCGGAGCCGACGCGATCCAGGCCTCCGTCGTCGGCAGCTCGCTTCCCGCCGGGCTCAAGCTGGCCATGGTCCCCTCCCGCCCGCAGGGCGAGGAGGTCCTCGGTGCAGACGACCTCAAGACCACCGAGGCTGCACCGACCCCCGTCATCGAGGATGCCTCCGCCATGGAGAACCAGGGCACTCAGGTGGATCCGGCCGCCATGACGCTGTCCGCGAGCCCCGCGCCGGTCGCCCAGCCGGCCGCAGTATCGGTTGCTTCGCCAGCCACGGCACCAGCCACTGTGCCTGTCGTTGCACCGGCTGCGACGACCGCCAACGGCCTGCCGGTTGCGGTGACCACCCGGGCCGAGTGGGGGGCCAATGCCTCCTACATGAGCTGGGATCCCGAGTACGCGAGAGCCGGCCACGTCGTCGTCCACCACACCGCAGGCACCAACAGCTACTCAGCAGGCCAGTCCGCCTCCATCGTGCGGGGCATCTACTACTACCACGCGGTCGTCCTGGACTGGGGCGACATCGGCTACAACTTCCTCGTCGACAAGTTCGGCACCGTCTTCGAGGGGCGCTCCGGCTCCGTGGCGGCACCGGCCGGCAGGATGAGCATCGGGGCGCACGCCCGAGGCGTCAACACCGGCACCATGGGCATCTCCATGATGGGGGACTACAGCACGGTATCCCCCTCGGACGCCCAGCTGAGCTCCGTGGGCAAGATGGCCGGATGGTTCCTCAAACGAGCCGGCATCTCCGATGTCACCGGCTGGGCGGGCCTGCACGTGTGGACGACCGAGCGCTACCAGGCCGGCTCCACCATCTCCATGCCCCGCATCCTCGGGCACCGCGACGTCGGCTACACCACCTGCCCCGGCAACGTCGGCTACTCCAAGCTCGGCACCATCCGCGCCATCGCCAAGGCGCAGGGCTCCTCCCCGCAGGGGGGAAGCAGTGGTGCGTCGTCGACCGTGCCCCAGGACCATCCGGGAGCCGTCGCCCTGCGCAGCGCCCTGGGCGCCAACGGCTGGATCGGAGCGGCCACCTCCGGCGTCCAGGCCTCCACCAAGGGTGGGGTGTTCCAGAGCTTCGAGCACGGGGTGGGCTACTGGAGCCCGGCGACTGGTGCGCAGTTC
>NZ_KV789087.1:0-5944 GCF_001807465.1 Actinomyces sp. HMSC08A09
CCGGCAGTGACGACCCGCTGGGCGGGCTCGTCGCCCTCGTCGGAGTCGGAGACGGTGAAGGAGCCGTCCTTGTCCTGGGACTTGCCGCGCTTGCCGGACTTCTTGGAGGCGGCCTTCTCCGCCTCCTCCCGGCGCATGCGCTCGAGCTCACCGGTCAGGGCCGCGATGGAGGGCTGCATCTTGATGCCCTTGATGACCCATCCGCGGAAGATGTAGCCGTTCTGAGCGAGGTAGTCGCGCGCCACCATGGGGGCGGAGTCGCCGATGACGAAGCGGGGCACCGGTCCGTGGCCGTAGGGGGCCAGCGTGATGGGCTCCTCCAGGGTGCCGTGGCCGGCGATCTCGAGGTTCTCCACGACCGTGCGCGAGCGCACGAAGAGAGTCGCCCCCGGGGCCAGGCGGACCCCCTTGAGAGAGGCGGGGTTGTTGAAGGGGCTGCGCTTGGAGCCGTCGCCGTTCTCCTCCAGGCTCACGTCCAGGTAGTAGTCGCGCAGCTCGGGGGCCGGGCCGTCATCCTCCTGGACGGCCTGCGCCTCGGAGTCGTCGCCTTGGTCCTCCTCCTCGTCAGAGGAGTCCTCGTCGTCATAGTCGTCGTAGTCCTCGTCGGCGTCGTCGTCTCCTTCGTCGTCGAGGTCGAAGTCCTCGTCGTCGAGCGGGGTCTCGTCGACGTCGTCAGTGAGCTCGGTGCTGGAGCGCGTCACTGTGGAAGAAGCCACGGAGTTCCTTTCGCGTGAGCGGGCGGACAGCCGGTGACGGGGTATGGGGACCCGCTCCGGCACAGCAGACAACCCCAGAATTGTAGCGTTTATTCCCCAGGGTCACCGCACGGGCGACTTAGTATGCCCTCACCTTGTCCGCACTCGGCGTCGCGCCGCGGCAAACCTGCCGTCGGAAGCGTCACCGGCCCTCCTGACGTCTGAGCTGGGACTACTCTGGCGGTCATGAGTGCGTTGCCTGCGGCCCTGGGCCGTATCCGTCCCGCCGTCGAGCACCGTCTGACCCAGGTCCTGGAGGACTGCCACCGGCGCTGGGAGGACCTGGGCCAGGCCGCCCCTGAGCTGCTCGAGGCCGCCGGGAGCGTCCTGAGTGGGGGCAAGCGCATGCGCGCCGTCCTGGGGGCCGTCGGCTGCGCAATCCTGAGCACCCCGGAGCGGCGATCCGAGTACCTGACCGCTTCCGACGCCGTCCACCTGGGTGCGGCGCTGGAGCTCTACCAGGCCAGTGCCCTGGTCCACGACGACCTCATGGACGGCGCCGACACGCGTCGCGGCCTGCCCGCGGCGCACCGGGTCTTCGCCCGGGACCACGAAGACCGGGGCTGGCTGGGGCGCCCGCAGACCTTCGGGGCCAATGGCGCCATCCTGCTCGGCGATCTCCTGCTGTCCCTGGCGGGTGAGGAGATGAGCGCACTGGCGCCGTCGCGCACCTCCAGCCAGACCCGAGGCAGTGCGGTGCGGCACGCCCGGTCCGCCTTCGACGCCATGACCACGGAGGTGGCCCTGGGCCAGTTCCTCGACGTGCGTAGCGAGAACCTGCCCCTGCCCTGGGACCGGGAGCCGGGCGCCGCAGCCAGGCTCATGCAGGGCGACGCTCTGTCGGTGGTTCGGCACAAGTCGGCCCGCTACTCGGTGCGCCACCCGCTACTGATCGGCGCCCTCCTGGCCGGCCTGGACCCGAGCGGGGCCACCGCCGAGCACCTGGCCGCCTTCGGCGAGGACGTCGGCATCGCCTTCCAGCTGCGCGACGACGAGCTGGGGGTCTTCGGCTCACCGCAGGCCACCGGCAAGCCGGCCGGCGACGATCTGCGCGAGGGCAAGCGCACAGTGCTGCTGGCCCTGACCTGGGGGCGATGCGACGATGCCGGCCGCCGGCTGCTCGGCAGCGTCCTGGCCAATCCCGAGGCCACGGAGGAGCAGATCGGCGAGGTCGCCGCTCTCATCGAGGACTGCGGCGCGCGCGCCGCCCACGAGGAGATCATCGCCGCGCACCGCGAGGCCGGGAGCCGGGCGCTGGAGCGCCTCGGGGACGAGGGCGTGGTGAGCACCGCATCCCTGGAGGACCTGGCGGTGCTGGCGGACCTGCTGACGCACCGAGTCTCCTGATCCGGCACAGGAAACGGGGCGACCCAACAGGTGGGCAGTACTACCCGCCTGATCCGACCGGCGGCTGTGACCATCCCACCGGCATCGTAGAATCGCGGCGTGGTCACAGATCCCCTCATTGGTCGGTTGGTCGACTCTCGCTACGAGATCGTCGACCGCCTAGCGCGTGGCGGGATGGCCACCGTCTACCGCGCTCATGACCGTCGCCTGGACCGGACCGTGGCGCTCAAGCTCATGCACGCCCACCTGGCCGACTCCCCCGACTTCGTCTCGCGCTTCCGCCGTGAGGCACGGGCCGCGGCACGCCTGTCCAACCCGGGCGTGGTGGCCGTCTTCGACCAGGGCAGCCTGGACGGGGTGGCCTACCTCGTTATGGAGTACGTCGAGGGGCCCACGCTGCGGGACCTCATTGCGGCGGGACCGCTGTCGGTCAAGGAGGCCCTGGGGCTGGTGGCCCAGCTGCTGCGACCGCTCGGTGCCGCTCACCGGGCCGGCCTGGTCCACCGCGACATCAAGCCGGAGAACGTGCTGCTGCCCTCGGATGGCTCAGTGGCCAAGGTGGCCGACTTCGGTCTGGCCCGAGCGGTCACGGAGGTGACGCAGACGACGACGGGCAACGTGCTGGGCACGGTCGCCTACCTGGCGCCAGAGCTCATCACCTCCGGGGACTCCACCTCTCGCGCTGACGTCTTCTCTGCCGGGGTGGTCCTCTACGAGCTCCTCACTGGCCAGCAGCCCTTCACCGCGGACTCCCCCATCCAGATCGCCTTCCGTAACGTCCACGAGGACGTGCCCCTGCCCTCCAAGCTGGTGCCCGAGATGCCGGCCGACGTCGACGAGCTCGTGGCCACCATGACTCGCCGTGAGCCGCAGGAGCGCCCGGCCGATGCCGACGAGGCGCTGGCGCTGCTGCGCAACGTCGTTGACGAGCTCACCGACTCCGAGCTCTCCGTACGCCGCGGGGGCGGGACCGGTTCCATTCGGACCCAGCAGGTCATGACGGCCAATGCGCAGGCCGCCCGCTCCGCCATCGACAACGAGCCCCAGGACGACGCCGACGACTCCTCCGCCGAGGAGGCCTCGCCGCACGCCGGGATGCGCACCGTCTCCCTTCCCATTGGTTCGATCGGCCCGGACTCCAAGGGGAGAACACGTGCGTTCTCCCGCAAGGCCCTGGCGGCCGACGCTCAGAAGACCACTGCCGTCCCCACCCCGAAGAAGGGCACTGGCGGTTTCAGTCGCCGTCGTGCACTCGTCATCGGGCTGCTGGCCGTGGCTGGGACCGGCGCGAGCGCCACCTGGTACATGACAGCAGGTCCCGGCAGACGAGTTTCCGTACCCAACATCGTCGGCATGTCTGAGGACCAGGCGCAGCTCGCCCTGGAGAAGCAGGGGCTCGACTGGGGCACGCCCGAGCGCGTCTACTCCGACACGGTCCCCGCGGGCAGCATCGTCTCCTGCCAGCCGAAGGCGGGCCAGAAGGTGGGGCTCGGCCAGGCCGTCACCGCCACCGTCTCCCGAGGCGTGGAGACCAAGACCGTTCCCGACGTCGTCAGGAAGACCAAGGACCAGGCCACGGCCGCGATCACTGCGGCCGGCCTGACCCTGGGGGACGTCACGGAGGAGTACTCCGCCAGCGTGGAGTCGGGCAAGGTCATCTCCTGCGACCCCAAGGCCGGCAAGGTCATCAAGCACACCGAGAAGGTCTCGCTCGTGGTCTCCAAGGGCAAGGAGCCGGCCACGATCCCCGACGTGACCGGTATGAGCGAGGACGAGGCCAAGAAGGTCCTGGAGGACGCCGGGCTGAAGAAGGGCAAGGTCAGCAAGGGCTACTCAGACTCCGTGGCCAAGGGGAACATCATCTCCTCCTCCCCCATCGCCGGGGCCTCGGGCTACTACAAGGGCGACTCGGTGGACCTGACCGTCTCCAAGGGGCCCGAGAAGGTGACGGTCCCGGACGTGACCGGCAAGAGCCAGGACGAGGCCAAGAAGGTCCTGGAGGACGCCGGGCTCAAGGTGGAGGTCAACAAGCGCCTGGGCGGTCCCTTCGGGACGGTGCGCTCGACCGACCCTGCGCCGGGCTCCAGCGTCAAGCCGGACTCCAGGGTCACCATCAACATCTTCTGACGAACGTGGCCCGGTGCCGCTTCAGCAGACCGGGCCACGTTTCGCCTGCCCTGCAGGCGGGCGCTCAGCGAGTGTTCTCAGCCCTTGAGCATCTCGGCAATCTCGAAGGCGACCTCGAGGGACTGCTGGTGGTTGAGGCGCGGGTCGACGAGGGTCTCGTAGTGCTCGGCCAGGCCGGCCTCGTCAATGTGCTCGCCGCCGCCGAGGACCTCGGTGACGTCGTCGCCGGTGAGCTCGACGTGGATGCCGCCTGGGGCGGTGCCCAGGGTGCGGTGCACCTCGAAGAAGCCGCGGATCTCGTCGAGGATCGTCTCGAAGCGGCGGGTCTTGTAGCCGTTGTCGGAGGTGATGGTGTTGCCGTGCATGGGGTCGGCGATCCAGGTAACGGGGCGCCCGTCGGCGCGCACCGCCTCCACCAGCGGTGGCAGGGCCTCGCGGATGCGGTCGGCACCCATGCGGGTGATGAGGGACAGGCGTCCAGGCAGGCCCTCGGGGTTGAGGCGGTCCATGAGCCGGGAGAGGTCGTCGGGGGACGTGGTGGGGCCGACCTTGACGCCCACGGGGTTGTGGACGCCGGCGAGGATGGCGACGTGGGCGCCGTCGGCCTCGCGGGTGCGCTCCCCCACCCAGAGCATGTGGGCGGAGGTGTCGTAGAGGCGCCCGGAGCGGGAGTCCTCGCGGATCATGGCGTCCTCGTACTCCAGGAGGAGGGCCTCGTGGGCGGCGTAGAAGTCGACCTGGCGCAGGGCTTCGAAGTCCACGCCGGCGGCTTCCATGAAGCGCATGGCCCGGTCAAGCTCCTCGGCGAAGGACTCGAAGCGCTTGTAGGCGGGGTTGGCGGTGAAGCCGCGGTTCCAGGAGTGGACCTCGCGCAGGTCCGCGTAGCCGCCCATCGTGAAGGCGCGGATGAGGTTGAGGGTGGTGCCCGAGCGCAGGTAGGCGTCCAGCATGCGGGTGGGGTCGGGGATGCGGGCCTCGGGGGTGAACTCGTGGCCGTTGACGGAGTCGCCGCGGAAGGCGGGCAGGGTGACCTCGCCGCGGGTCTCGGTGTCCGAGCTGCGGGGCTTGGCGTACTGGCCGGCCATGCGGCCGATCTTGACCACGGGCGTGGAGGCGCCGTAGGTGAGGACCGCGGCCATTTGGAGAATGGTCTGGACCTTGAGGCGGATGTTGTCGGCCGTGTTGTGGGTGAAGGACTCGGCGCAGTCCCCGCCCATGAGGACGAAGGCGTCCCCGGTGCTGGCCTGGGCGATGAGATTGCGCAGAGAGTCGACCTCTCCGGCGAAGACGAGCGGGGGCCGGCGGCGCAGGTCCGCCACCACGTCGGCCAGCGCGGCCTCATCGGGGTAGGCGGGCTGCTGGAGAGCGGGCAGGTGGCGCCATGCGGGGGCCTGGGCGTCAGTGCGGGCGGCGGAGAGCTCGTTCATCACGCCCGTCAGCATAGGCCAGTCGGGAGATTGCCCGGGTTCGGCGCCGCATCGCGAAACACGGGGGTTGGGGGACGAATTGTGTCACTGTGGGCGACTTTTAGGGCTGCAGCAGAGCTCGCACGGACCGGTTGCAACGCTGTGACCTGCACGGATGCGAAGGCCTCCGTTCCAGGAGCGCAGCAGGCGGGTTGAATAGTCGCCAAACGTGACACATGGGTCGCCGGCACCACCCTCCGGGGCACAGACGGGCACAGAGAAGCGGCCGGTGCCGTCACGAGGACGGCA
>NZ_KV789088.1:0-67386 GCF_001807465.1 Actinomyces sp. HMSC08A09
ACCACCCGGGACCACCAACAAGGTAACGGGCCAGATCAGTATGCGCGACGTCGTCGCCGGCCTCGCCGGAGGGCGCCCTCTCATCGACATTCGCTTCGCCGGCTCCGAGGGCTTCGGCGACTACGGCGTCTTCGCCGCCAGCCCCAGCGGGGACGAGAATGAGATCGATAAGGACGCTATCGAGTTCCTTCTGGAGGACCGGGGAACGGACTCGCCCGGGCCCGCGATGACGATGGACGAGCTTCGCAGGCTGGCCGCCTCCACACCCACACCCACCGGTCCCGGCCGGCCACCGGTGAGCTGGCAAGTCATCCCGATACGGATCGGGCTGTCCATCCCCCAGATCCTCTCCGTCGTCGAGCAGGTCCTCAGCGGAGCAGCCGTCGAGAGCGTGCTCAAGAGGTTCGGCGGACGCCCCGATATCAGGTGGGACGAGCCCGTCCTGCGCGGAGACGGCTGGGCCGCAGAGCGATCGCGATTCTCCGGCACCTGGAGCATCGAGGTGGTCACTCACTCCGAACGGGAAGCGGAGGAGCGGCTGTGCTTCGACAAGCGCCACGTCGCCGACTATGCCTGGCGCATCGCCCAGGCACTGGAGCAGCGTTACGGCTTCCCCTACGGGATACGCACCACGAACGACGGGTTCTTCATGCGTCTGTTCCAGGTCGGGGACCAGGGCGTCATGGTGTCGAGCGGCTTCAGCTCGGTGGAGGTGGAGATCGACTCCCTGAAGACGCTCCTGGAGAACTCCTACGGACGTTTCTGAGGCAGCCCAGCCGCCTCTCTCCCCCACCGCCCGAGGAAGGACGACTAGGCTCACGTCGACTCCGGGGCGTCGGGGCCTCGGACAGCAAGGCATCAGGAGGCCCGGGTGGAAGTCGATCAGTCCTCTGTCAGGAGATCACTCGATGCAGGAGCCGGCTCCGCGGCCACCCCTACCTCTGACACTGAGGCGACCGCGGAGCTCAACGCGGTGACGATCCGCCGGCTCGGGGCCGTCTATATCCCGTCGGCCACCGGTGGGCCGGCGCCGTCGTGCTTCGCCTCACCGCAGGAGGCGCAGCCCACGCCGCAGCGGGGCGCCGACGCGGGTGTCGATACGGCCCTGACCACGCTGCGGGCCCTGGGCTACCGGCTCTCCACCCCGGCCCGGGAGGCCCTCACCCACCCAGAGCAGGCCTGGGCACTGGTCAATGCCGCCGCCCGCCTCAGTTCCGGTTCCCCATCCGCCGAGTACCGCCCCTTCTACCCCGACTTCCCCATCCAGGTGCGCAGCGCCTCCGAGGCCACACTGCTGGTCAACGCCGCTCTGCACTACCTGGGCGACGTCGTCGGGGTCCGCATCCTGCCGGACTACCGCCCCAGCCCCCGCGAGCCCCTGCCGGGAGGCGACGGCGCCCTCACCGAGCTGGGCCTGGCCACGACGCAGGACCTGGAGCGGATCGTGGCCGACCTCATCGCCCAGGCGACCCCCTTCAGCGCCCAGGACCGCGCAGACCTGACGGCCCTGCGCGACTTCGGCCCCGAGGCGGCGCCACGCGTGGCGGTCAAGGAGAACCTCGCCGTCCTCACCGTCACCTTCCCCGACCTGGACTTCTCCGCCTCCTACCGCACCGTCACCGACGTGCTGCGCCTGGCGGTCGCCATGGCAGGCGGCGATGTCTCCCTGGCCGAACCGTGCCGGTTCCCCTCCTTCTCCCGTGCGCAGCGGCGCCGGCTGCTGGGTCTGCTTGACGCCGTCGGGCAGGTCCAGGACGGCCGCGACAGCGCTGAGGAGATGGCTCGGCGCTGCGAGCGGTGGAAGCGGCTGGCCCGCCACCTGCGGCCCGGCGACTACGCGCGTCGCTTCCCGCGCGCCACCGCGCTCCTGCACCAGGTCGCCTCCGGGGACGCCGAAGCAGGTTTCACCTCCCGCCTGGAGGAGGCCCTGGTGCGCCGCGACGTCGAAAGTGCTCTTCGCCTGTTGTCCGCCCGCCCCGGGGTCTTCGCCCGCCGGCTCAACCAGCTACTGCGGCTGTGCGCCGATGATGTCGCCCGCGAGCGCGTGGTCGCCGAGTTCGCCCGGGTAGCGCCCGAGGTCTCCCTGCCGGTCCTGGTGCGCCTGTGGGAGTACTTCTCCTCCCCCGGACCGGACGCCCTGCCGTGGCGGGTCGTCGCCATCAAGGCGGCCACGGGCACCAAGACGACGCTCATCCCCTCCACCCGCCGCCCCGGCCCGGCCGACGCCGCGGTGGTTCGCGCCGTCGAGGAGGCCCTACGGCAGCGGAAGCGCCTGGGGCGGATCGCTGTCGACCAGGGGATGTACGAGGGCTACACGGCTCCGGTAGGACTGCGCTCGGCCTCACCGGGTATGCGCACGGCGGGGCGCGGCACGCGACTGCCCCTGCCCGAGGGCGAGACGATCCGCTTCTTCCTGCACTGGCGTGACCTGCCGGAGGCCCCACCCGAGGCCCCGGGGCCTGCCGGACCTGCTGCAGCCGAGGACAGGGATACCCGGGTGGACCTGGACCTGTCGGCCTTCTTCGTCTCCGAGGACTTCGCGCGCACCGAGCAGATCGCCTACTACAACCTTCGCTCCACGGCGGCCGTGCACTCGGGCGACCTCACCTCAGCGCCCGACGGGGCGGCCGAGTTCATTGACGTCACCCTGGCCGAGGCGCTGCGGCAGGGGTGGCGCTACGTCGTCATGACGGTCCACTCCTTCTCCCACCACCGGCTCAGTGAGGTGCCCGAGTGCTGGGCGGGGGCGATGGCCCGCGGCGCGGATCCGCAGAGCGGGGAGGTCTTCGAGGCCTCCACCGTCATGCAGCGCCTCGACCTGATCTCGCCCACGTTCAACGCGACCCCGTTCGTCATCGACCTCGCTGAGCGCCGCCTCATCTGGTGGGACCTGCCCGTGGGGGTGGGCGAGCACCAGGTAGCGAACCTGGATCTCAGCAGCAACCGGGTCCTGGCGCACCTGCTCGACCTGCTGGAGGGGCAGCGTATGCCGCTGGCGCACCTGCTGGGGCTCCTGGCCGACGTCGTCGTCGAGGACCCCGATGAGGCCCAGCTGGTCTTCGGTGAGGGCGGGATCCTGCCATGGCAGACCGAGCGGATCCTGGCGCTGCTGGGCCCCGCGGAGGTCACGGCGGAGAGGAACCCCGACGTGGGCGGGGGCGAGGCGGGCCGACAGGCGGAGTAACCTGGGCAGGTCCGGCCATGAGGGTGCTTCCTTCTGCTCTTTCACAGCATCTCCAGCGCCCTCGCTCTCCGGACGCATTCGGGCGGGACCACCAGTGGCCCCGCCCGACTATTTTACCTCCATCCATCAAACATATAAAAACCCCAGAAGCACACTATTTTTTACAATCTCACTAGTGTCTTCTCTATTTTTATCACCCAACACCTCAACAACAGAGCGCTCAACAGCCTCTCTCTCGTCACTGGAACACCTGTTTCCGCATCGGCGCTGCGACCTTAAATCCATGATCCAGTTCAAAGTTAGAGTACTTTTAAGAAGATTGAATCGAGCCCATACAGTGCGAGCACCCCATGCGACTACCGCAAACAAGGCACCCAAGAAGAGCGTAGCTACCACTACAAAACCAATACTTACGTTTCTTACTAGGGAAGGTTCTGTCACAATCGCGATGAATTCAAGCTCTAAGATGAAGCCTTGAAGCAGCATAAGAGGCCATGAAAGCCAAAAAAGAATGACAAGGAAGCCTTCACTACTCCATCGCCCCCACCCTGCCCCAATCGACAAAAGCGCCGATGCTACCATCATTTCAACCACACCAATCTGCAGCAACCACCCTGGAAAACCAAAACAAATGCGACCAAGGATAATAACCGGAATTAATGCAACAAACAGAACACCAAGAACGACGACCCCCTTCCATTGCCTGACATGCACCAACGGAGACATGCCGACCCTATCGACCTCTTTTTTGGCGAACTCCAGTTCTCCTGGCCACATTTCAGCCACGTACACCAATCGAATGAGCGACCTCCAGTAATCAGCGACCGCAGCAGCCCCCGTCGCAGGAACCATAATTAAAACAGCAGAGGAAACGGCATGAATCCCCCAGACAATCAGCAGGAGCAAGACTCCTCCCACATCCATCCTTTGGGATACGCAAGCAGCAACCCCAAACACAATAACGCTCGATATACCAAGCAACCCGAACATAGACGCGATATAACGGTTTTCTTTGGATGCAACCAGCCTCACTTCACTCAGCCAGCAGTCACCCAACTCCTTCGGAGTTCCACGCCACCGCTCAGGCTGAAACTGCGTCATAGCGACGACCAACGCTGACACTCCGAGCTGGGAACCAATCAGTATGGGAAGCAACTCAGACCTGGCACTCGCGATTTGCGAAACAATAGAGAGCACTCGCCTACCACCCGACCCCAGGGGTACCACCACCGCTAGGACGACAGCAACAACCAACGGAAGGACAACCAGAAACACCCATCCGCCAACTTTGGGAAGATCGCCGCGCCCTAAATCATCACCGAGTGGATCTCGCATACTAAATTATTACAGTCTACTCACACAAAAGTCAACAGCGCTCTATAGGAATCCGCCGGATACCACCAACACAACACAACACAACCTGCGACAAGCTGATTTTCGTCAGGAAACAGGAACTCAAACAGTACGGCTGAATCTTCCCATACCCATCGATGCGGTATCGCTAGATTCATTTTTAAAGTATCAGACACAGTCGGGCGGGACCACCAGTGGCCCCGCCCGGCTAGTGCGTGAGGATCAGAAGGTGGTGAGCAGGAAGCGCGCGCCGTGCGGGTCCGCCACCTCCACCATGCGCCCGAACGTGAAGTCGAAGGGCTCGACGATGACAGTTCCTCCCAGCTCGCGCACGCGCCGGGCTGCGGCGTCGGCGTCCTCAACCCCGAAGTAGATGCGCCAGCGCGAGGGGACCTCCTCACCGAAGTAGCCGGCCCGACCGACGCCGCTCACGGATCTGCCCCCGACGACGCTCGTGTAGAAGTCCTGCTCCTGGTCGGCGATGGTCAGCCGGCGGGTGGGCCACCCTGCGACCTCCCGGTAGAAGCGCTCGGCCGGCTCCAGGTCACTGGCCAGGACATCGAACCACACCGGCATCCCGGCCTGGTGGGGGTAGGGCCCCTCGCAGTCCTCGTCCTCCAGGAGCCCGACAACGTTGCCGTCGGGGTCTGCGGCGAGGGCGTAGGCCATGGTCTCCGTGACGTCGGTGGGCTCCACGACCACACTCCCACCGGCGCTCTCGGCGGCTCCGACGGCGGCGCGGACATCGTCGACCATAAAACTCACCTGCCAGCCGGGGTCCCCGGGCGCCGCGTCAGCAGGCTCGAAGGAGCCGATGAGCCGACCGTCGTGATGCACCTCAGTGGTGAGTGGCTCACCCGGTTCGGCACGGGTGATCTCCCAGCCGAGAAGGTCCCGGTAGAAGGCGGCCGAGGCATCGATATCCGGTGTGTACAGCTCGATCCAGCATGGAAAGCCGGCAAGGCGCTCGGTGGGCAAGGCGTTGGCGGTGGCAGCGGTCATCGGTGGCTCCTTTGCGTATCCAGCTGCATGTCGAGGGACATCTTGACGTTCCATGACGGTAGACCGACCGGCACACAGCGGACGACTCCGATCCTGCTCTCTTGAGCGGCGCCCTTTTCAGGCCATCTCAGACGACCGTCAGACCACCATCGCCGCCAGCGCCACGAGAACCGCCGGATCCCATGGGAACGCGGCGCGCACCGGCAAGGTGACGGGGGCGGGGACGGGCTCCTCGGGGACACGCAGGCGCGCGACAAGGGGGTTAGTGGGGGCGAGTTGCTCGTGGACGTCGGCGCCGTCGGGAAAGATGGTGGCGAGGATCCAGGGAGAGCCTGAGACCATGGGCAGCTCCACCTCGTCGATGTGTCGGCGCAGTGAGCCGCTCGTCGGCAGCCCACTGGGGACAGGACGGGGAAAGGTGCCGACCCACTGATAGGGGGCAGGCCCGAGCGTGCGGCGCATCCCCTCGGGAATATCAAGGCGGATGCAGATCCTTCCCGCCGCCGGTACCAGAAGGCTCACGGCCGGTTGGGTCCGCTCGGCCACTCGATCGGCAATGCCACGCAGAGAACCGGGTGGGGTTCCGACGTCGCGCAGGAAGCGGCGGCTGAAGGTGCCCACCGAGGTGTAGCCGACCTCGTGGCAGGTCTCGGCCACGCCCAGTCGGTGGGTGATGAGGAGGTGCTTGGCCTCGTGCAGTCGCCACGCGGCCAGGGAGTCCATGGGCGAGGTGCCGACGACGGACGTGAAGACCCGGGTGAGGTGGGAGGGACTGTAGGCGAGGTGCGCGGAGAGGTCCCCAACGGTGACACGTTCACGGAAACGGGTGCGCAGGTACCGGGTGGCACGTAACGCCAGGTCAGCGGCGGTCTCGCCAAGCGACTGCCCCGTCTGTGCGCCGTCGACGGCCGGAACCGAGCGGGCCGATCCCGGCGAGATGGGCCCGTCAGGTGGGTGCTGGCACATGACAACACGTTACACAGCGGTGACCTCCAGAACGAGGGCCCATCTCTTCCTATTCATCTCCAACCCACTGTCCGGCATCGTCACCGGCCCGAAGTGGCTGCCCGCTCCGTCGAGCGAGATCGGTCAGCTCATGACCGATCACTGGCCATCACATGGCAGATGCACTAGCATCTACATCATCTGATGACATTTCTGGTGCAGGAGGTACCGTGCGAACCACCGTGACACTCAGTGATGACCTCATTGCCAACGCTCAGGAGCTCACAGGCATCACTGAGCGCACCGAGCTGCTGCGGGCCGGCCTGGAGACCCTGGTCAGAGTGGAGAGCGCACGCCGCCTTGCGGCTCTCGGCGGCTCTGATCGGACGGCGAGCGCCGCTCCACGACGTCGGAGCGCCAGCCAGTGATCCTTGTCGACACCTCGGTATGGATCGATCACTTCCACCACTCGGACCCAGTACTCGTCAGCCTGCTGCACGAGGACGAGATTGGATCCCATCCACTCGTGGCGGAGGAGCTGGCGATGGGATCACTCAGGTCCAGAGATGACGTCCTCAAGCACTTAACGCACCTCCGCCAGTTCCCAGTCCTCTCACATGACGAGCTACTGACTCTGGTCGCAGCTCATGCACTGTGGGGCCGGGGACTCAGCCCAGTCGATGCACACCTGCTCGGCTCCGTCATACTGGTCCCCGGCGCCCGCCTGTGGACACGTGACAAGCGATTGCTCCGCGCTGCCGAAGAGCGCGGAGTCTCCTTCACCGAAGGAACCGCCTGCTGAGGCCCTGAAATGGGCCGGATCACCGTATAGCTGACTTGCTACGCTACAACGGCAGTCGAAGCACACTCAGGAGATGGACCGATGTCAGCTCCCCAGAATCAGCCCCCATACCAGCCGCCGTACCAGCCCTCGTATCAGGCCGTGCCTCCCTATGGGCAGCAGCGCCCCCGCCAGACGCACGTCGGAAAGCTGGTCGTGGCGATCATCCTGTTCGTCATCGGCCCATTGATGGGACTGGCCATCTGGGGCATCGGGTCGGTCATCGCCGTCGCCAGCATCGCCACCAGTGGTGACGTCGTCACCAACGGGCAGCAGGTCAGCCTAAGCAGCAATGACGAGCGTGCTCTGTACGTATCGAGAACCGCCGCTGCCAACAACTGCACCGTTGTGGACCCTGACGGCAAGGAGGTCCGCACCTCCCCCGGCGGTGGGATGAACATCTCCAACAACGACGGCGATTTCAGCTCGGTTCTCACGTTCAAAGCCGACAAGTCGGGAGACTACCGGGTTTCATGTGAGGGCTTGGATGACACCGACGCGATCCTCGTAGGCCCCACCGTCACGTTCGGCAAGTTCGCGGTGCCCCTCGTCGCCGGCCTGGCCGCTGGGGCGGTCTGCTGGATCTTTGCCACCATCCTGCTGATCTGGCGCCACCGGGCCCTGGCCGCACAGAGTCAAGCGCGCTGACCCTGGCGAGGAACCGCTAAGCCGATCCCGCGTTCGAGGGTCTCCCGCTCCTCCTGCATGCCTGCATCCGCGAGGGGAACATAACGGCCGGTCTCCCGGGTCGCGCCATGGGCGACCCCCCAGAGCCAGATCGCCTCACACCTGGCGACCAGCTGCTCCTGCCGGCGCTGAAAGCTCCCCCACGTGACACCGGCGCCATCCATGGCCAGGTGCTTCCCGTTGCCATAGACGACGAAGATCCGGTCCCCCGCAACGAACAGTCCGGAGCGGGACTCCGGCCAGACGCACGAGCGTCTTCCCACGCGAATCCCCTGCTCGTCCACAACGACCCGCTGGAAGCACTCGTAGATCTTGTAGAGCGGATACGCCATGGTCACCGGTCCGAGCAGAAGACAGAACACCGCGAAAGCGATATCCGAACCGCTGAGCGGCTTCGTCTCGAAGAACAACTGCTGACCACCGATCACCAGGAACAGCACCCCCATGCCGATGAGGAAAAGCCCGCCGTTGCACAGGTGCTCCTTGATTCTGCGCCAGAGCGGGGTGCAGAACACCAGACGACTGCGTTGCAGCATCTTCTCCGCGCCATGCCGGCCCCGGGCCGCCACAAGATGAGGGTCCTCGCTGACAGCGGCCTCCTCCGAAACACCCCACCCCCGCGCGTAGATGTAGTACTGCAAGTCCCCCACAGCCGCAGCGGCGCGGTCCTCAGAGCTCCCCCACGTCATCCCGATGACGCACCCGGGAAGCCGAATGGCATCATCGCCGTCGCCGTTCTCGATGGCGATCCGAGTCCGCTCAATGAATCCGCCGTACGACGACGGCCCGTCAGTCAGGTTGAGCGTCGACAGCGTGAACCTCGAGCCCACCGACGCCCAAGGACGACGCTCGGTGAACAGCAGGCGGCGCATGGCGATGCCGTCCTGGCTCAGCACCGTCCGACGCCGCAGGGTATTGATCGCCCAGACCACCGGAATGCCGAACATGATCGCCCAGATCATGGCGTCCTTGACTTCATACTCGGTGATGTAGGGGCTCATCAGCGGCAGCGCGTTATAGACCACGCCGGGCACCCCCACCGCGAGCGCCAGCAGCGCACAGCAGCGGATCATCACCGAGCGTCGCAGGAGCAGGCGCCCATCAGCGGTCTCCGTCGCCCACCACCGCATCGACTTCCCGAGCGTCTCATCGAACAGGTCCCCCCGACCGCCACCGAGGTCGTTGTCCTGCCATTTCATGCTCCGCACCTTCCACGCCGCTGCAGGTCGCCGGCACGATGGGAGAGCAATCCACGCCCCCACCATCGGCCCTTCGTCACTGTAGTAGCGGCCGCGGCGCCGATTCGCGTTCTCCGATGGGCACCGTTCACCATCCCTCCGCGACATGCCCCGCGTGGACGCACCACACGGTTCGAGGCCTGTGCCCGGCGCTCAGCTCTCGAACCTGAGGGTGCGTCCTCGCCGCCGACACGGCGCGCAGCAGCCACCGAGCCGGCGGCGAGGGCGGCAACAGCAGCAACGAGCGGGGGCTCCGACCGGCGAACCGGTCGGAGCCCCCGTCTCAGTCCTCCTCAGGGAAGGACCTCAGCTGAGATCAGGCCTTCTTGGCCTCATCGATGCGCGCACGGAACTTGGCGAGCTGCTCCTTGATGGCCTCGGGCAGCTTGTCACCGAACTGCTTGTAGTACTCCTCGGTGTCGTCCATCTCGGCGGCCCAGGCCTCGGGGTCGATGTCGTACATCTTGGCCCACTCCTCCTCGCCCAGGTCGAGGCCCTCGAGGTTGAAGTCCTCGAACTTGGGGTAGCGGCCGGTGACGCCGTCGACGGCCTCAACCTCACCGGAGGCACGGCGCACGATCCAGTCGAGCACGCGGGAGTTGTCGCCGTAGCCGGGCCAGATGAACTTGCCGTTCTCGTCCTTGCGGAACCAGTTGACCTGGTAGACCTTGGGGAACTTGTCGCCCAGCTTCTCCTGCATCTCCAGCCAGTGCGACCAGTAGTCGGCCATGTGGTAGCCGCAGAAGGGCAGCATGGCCATGGGGTCGTGACGCAGGGAGCCGACCTTGGCGTCCAGGGCGGCGGCGGTGACCTCAGAGGCCACGGCGGAGCCGATGAACACGCCGTGGGCGTTCTCGTACTGCTCGGCGACCAGCGGCACGTTGGTGGCGCGGCGACCGCCGAAGAGGATGGCGTCGATGGCCACGCCCTCGGGGGCCTCCCAGTCGGGGCAGATGATCGGGCACTGCGAGGCCGGGGTGGTGAAGCGGCTGTTGGGGTGAGCGGCCTTCTTGCCCTCGGCGGCGTCGGCCGGGGTGAAGTCGTTGCCCTGCCAGTCGATGAGGTGCTCCGGCATCGGGGCGTCGATGCCCTCCCACCACACGTCACCGTCGTCGGTCAGGGCGACGTTGGTGAAGATGGTGTTGGCCTTCATGGTGTCCATGGCCATGGGGTTGGTGTCGTAGGAGGTGCCGGGGGCGACGCCGAAGAAGCCGGCCTCGGGGTTGATGGCGCGCAGGCGGCCGTCGGGGCCGGGGCGCATCCAGGCGATGTCGTCACCGACGGTCTCGACCTTGTAGCCCGGGATGGTGGGCTGGAGCATGGCGAGGTTGGTCTTGCCGCAGGCGCTCGGGAAGGCGGCGGTGACGTGGTACTGCTTGCCGCTCTTCTCGTCGGTCAGACGCAGGATGAGCATGTGCTCGGCCATCCAGCCGTCACGGCGGGCCATGGTCGAGGCGATGCGCAGTGCGTAGCACTTCTTGCCCAGCAGGGCGTTGCCGCCGTAGCCGGAGCCGAAGGACCAGATCTCGTTGGTCTCCGGGAAGTGGGTGATGTACTTCTCGTCGTTGCAGGGCCAGGTGGTGTCCTTCTCGTGCTCGGCCAGCGGGGCGCCGACGGAGTGGACGGCCGGGACCCAGGGGCGGCCCTCGGCGATGAGGTCCATGGCGGCCGCACCCATGCGGGTCATGATCCGCATGTTGACCACCACGTAGGGGGAGTCGGTCAGCTCGATGCCGAGCTGGGAGATGGGGCCGCCCAGCGGACCCATGGAGAAGGGGATCACGTAGAGGGTCCGGCCGCGCATGGCGCCGTCGAACTTCTCGTGGAGGATCTTCTTCATCTCGGCCGGGTCGTACCAGTTGTTGGTCGGGCCGGCGTCCTCCTCCTTCTCGGAGCAGATGAAGGTCCTGGACTCCACACGGGCGACGTCGCTGGGCAGGGAGCGCGCGAGGAAGGAGTTGGGGCGCTTGTCGGGGTTGAGGCGCGTGAACACGCCGGACTCCACCATCTCGGTGGTGAGGCGGTCCCACTCCTCCTGTGAACCGTCCGCGAAGTAGACGTTCTCGGGCTTGGCCAGCTCGGCGATGCGCGTGACGAATTCGATGACATCCTCAGGGGCGTTGGCCGGCGCGGCGGCGCGGACGTCCTTCTCAGACACAGTCATGCGAGTCCCTTCCTTGGGTATGTTGATCCGGTGAGCGCGCCGTTGCCGACTCGCTCGGTCGAGAGCAATCCTCCCCCACCGGGCGCCCCAGGTCACATCGCCGAAGGTCCCAACTGGGCCTCTCTGCCAGGCCGGACCGGCATGTGATCGGCCACATTCGGGAGGATGGCGGCTTTTGCCGCCTTTGAAACGGCGTCGTTCCGCCCTCAGTGAAGGTCCAGTGCGAGCGTGTAGCGTGCCCGCATGTCCGTCGCGCCGTCCTCCGCGTCCAGTCCCACGAGCCTCGTCTCGCGTCCCCTGCCCCGCCCGCCGGCACTCCGGGCGCTTCGACCGGCCGTCGTGGCAACCGCCGCCTGCCTGGCGCTGTCAGCCTGCACCGCCCACATGGACATGACCATCCGCTCCCAGGGCAGCTACGACGTCGCCCTGGAGATGCGCGATACCAGCGGAACCGTCTTCCCGAAGGGAAAGGCCCCCGACTGCTCGACCTACTCCGACCCCACCGCCCTGGGCGTGCCCGAGGGCACCACGGTCAAGGCCACCCCGATCACCGGCGACGACGGAATCGGCTGCCAGGTCAGCATCAGCGGGGTCAAGGTCCCCCAGGCCTCACAGGCCGAGCCGAACACGATCGTCGTGCGCGACGGCGAGGTCTACAAGGTGACGATCCAGCCCTTCCCCTCCGACCCCTCCCAGGACGCCAACGGGGCCGCAGGCGCGCAGGGCAGCGCATCTCAGGCCCCCGCCGCGCCGTCGAGCGACTCGGGCGACTCGGGCGGAGCCCAGCCGAGCAGCACGTCCTTCAAGGGCCTGGTCGACACCAAGGTCTCCGTCACCTTTCCCGGCGCGGTGACGCAGTCAGGCGGGGGGAAGGTCTCGGGCACCACGGTCACCTGGGACGACCCGGACACGGTGGCCAAGGGCGTGAGCGCCTCGGGCTACGCCCAGGACTCGCGGGGGGTGTCATGGTGGACTCGTTCCCGCATCTGGCTGACCGCGGGGCTGGCCCTGCTCGGCGGCGTCCTGACAGTGGCCGTCCTACGACGGCGCAGCAGCGGACGCGCACCCCGCCAGGCGGCGCCGGGGCGACACTGAGCATTCCGACTATTCCACGTTGTCACAGCACCGAATTAGACTCGACACATGAATCATGACTCCCGCACTGTCAGGCGACGAGTGGCCGTGGCGGTACTGACCGGCCTCGCACTGCTGCTGGCCGGATGCGGGGCTCACTACGACTTCGTCATCCATGACAACGAGACCGCCGACCTGTCCTACGTCATGTGGGACTCGTCGGGACTGTCGCTCATCAGCAGGGAGAGCTGCACCCAGGCGAAGCTCGAGAAGTCCACCCCCCTGCCCAAGGGAGTCAAGGCGAACTACACCTTCACGTCCCACAACGGCCAGCCGGCGTGCCAGGTCACAGCCAAGTCGGTTCCCCTCAACAACCTGCAGACCGACATCTGGACGATCAAGCACCAGGGCGGGAAGTACGTCTTCGACCTGTCCCCCGAGGCGCTGAGCAAGCTCGGCAAGGACGACTCCCTCCCCACCTCCCCGGGCACCTCGGGAGGAATGAAGATCTCAGTATCCGTGACCTTTCCCGAAGAGGTGACGAAGTCCAACGGGAGGAATGACGACAACAAGGTCACCTGGGACAACGTGATGGAGAGCTCTGAGGCTCTCCACGCCGAGGGCGGGGACGGCACGTTCCATCTGCAGTGGTGGATGATCGCGACGGCCGGCGCCGTCGTCCTCCTCATCGTTGTCGGCGTCGTGGTGTATCTCCTCAAGACTCGTCGGGCCAAGCAGTTGGCTCCGGCACCGCCCTACGGTCAGCCCTACGGCCAGGTCTATGGTCAAGCCTTTCAGGGGGCCGAGGCGACCAGCACCATGCCTCCGGAGGTCTATACCGGCGGCCCGTACCAGTCGCCCCCGAGCCCCCTGCAGCCGATGCCGGGATCGACCCACCCCTATCCCGTCACCAACCTTCGCGACGGCTACGCCCCCTACGCCGACCCGGGCCAGGACACCAGCGTTCTCCCTCCACCTCAGTCCCCTGGAGGCGCCGGCGTCTTCAGCACCTATGGCGCCCAGCAGGGGGGAACCCAGTCGCCCGGACCGGGATACACGCAGATGCCCTACCAGGAAGGGCACAGTCAGGCCGACTTCCGGCCGCCGCAGGAGCTCACCGGCGGCGGAGGTCAGAACGGGCAGTACTATCCGCCGTATCAGGGTGAGTAGTACTGCCGTTCGAACAGCCGCCGGGGAACCGAGGCAACGACTAGGGTGGCGCAATGAGCTGTGCCGTTGTTATCAGGAGAGTCCACGCCGTACTGGCTGCGTTGGCCGTTCTCGCTTTCATCGCCGCTATGGCCGTGGCCTCCCCTCCTGCTCACGCGGTGCCGCTCCTTGGAGAGGACAATAAGCTCATCATCACCATCGACATGAAAGTCACCGTCAAGAGCGATGACACCTTTGAGGCGTCCTTCGTCATCACCGATCAGACGAACTACAGCCTGATTCCTCCCATCACTAAAAACAGCTGCACGCTGGACTACTTCCTCGTGGAACCGAACATCTTTTCCCACGCTGAGACGACATTCGTTGACGGGAAGGACAAACGAGTCTGCACCATCGCGACGAAGGGGAAGATTTCTGAGACCAACGGGATGATCAGGCACGAGAACGACGAGTACGCCATCGACACCAGCAGCATGGACAGACGCAAGACGCCGTCCCCGGAGCTGCAGCTGTTCTATGCCGCCACGTTCCCCGGAGAGGTGACCCAGAGCCAAGGCGGAAAGGTCGAGGGGGAGGAGAAGAACACCGTCTCCTTCACGGACTTCAAGGGCCGGATCGTCAAGGGCAAGGACCGTCCCGCCTCGGAAACGACGACCAGCAAGGTGTTGCCGTGGATCATCGAAGGCGTCGGCTCGCTCGTGGTCATCGGGCTCATCGCGATGGCGGTCGTTGTGCGACGTCGTCAGCGAAGCGGGCAGGGCGCTCCGGGTGCCGCCATGCAGGCCGTCCCCGTCCCGGGTCCTGAACCGCAGTCATCCCACCTCGGTCAGCCGGTTCCTCAGCAGTACCCCGGGCAACCAGTTGCACCTCAACCGAACCAACAGCACCCGGGACAGCCGTCACCGCTCTACTCCCCCTCCAGCACCGCCAACGGCTCCTACCCGCCCTCCCCCACGCAGGCGCCCCAGCAGCACAGCACCTGGCCGCCCCAACAGCACGGCACCTGGCCGCCGCCGCAGCAGTTCCAGTAACAGCCCCCGGGGAACGATACCCATGACGATCCGGTTACAACCGGGCACCTGAACCGCTACTGTGTGGGCATGACACCTGCCATCGCCCACCGCATCCCTAGGCCCCTGTCCATCTTGACGGCCCTTGCGGTGCTCACTCTGTCCGCACCCCTCGCACTGATCGGCGCCCCGGGACACGCCGCCCCCATGGACGACGACTCCTCAAACCCCGGCCTGAAGATCACCTCAGACATCGTCATCAAGTCCGACGACACCTACTCCGTGAAAGCGGTGATGACCGACAACAGCGGTTTCGGCATCTTCAACGAAGACAACTGCAAAGTCGAGGACTTCTCCCAGACGAAGTTCGGCAAGAACAGCAAGAACGCCAAGGCCACGTTCAAGGAAGATGGCGACTCGACCATCTGCACGATTGAAGGCTCCGCCCCCATCAAGGACAGCGACGGCACAATTAAGCATCAGGGCAGCGAGTACGTCGTCAAGATCGGCACCGACGAGGCGATCGGCGACACGGGCCAGCTCGACGTCACCCAGTCGATCACCTTCCCTGGAAAGGTCACAGAGGGCGACGGCGGCAAGGTCGACGGCAACAAGGTCACCTTCACTGATATCAAGTCCCACACCGTGAAGGGCGGAGACGGCTCCATCCCGATGTGGGTCTGGATCATCGTCGGCGTCGGCGTCCTGGCACTAATCGGCGGCCTGGTCGCCTTCCTCGTCATCCGCAGTAAGAAGAACAAGCCCCAGGCGCCCTACGGGACTCCCGTCCAGGGTTATGACCCAAACCAGGCGTTCCCGGCTCAGCCCGGCCAGCAGGCGGGCTACGGCGCCCCCCAGGCACAGCCCGGCTACGGCACCCCCCAAGCTCAGCCCGGCCAGCAGGCGGGCTATGGCGCCCCCCAGGCTCAGCCCGGCCAGCAGACCGGCTACGGCGCTCCCGGCCAAGGCACCTACTGACCCATTACCCCTCCCGGTGTTGTGGCCCTCAGATCTGACGATCCCGGGGCCACAACACCTTTCTTCGCGTCATCACTCCTCATGCGGAGAGCCCATCAACACCGAACCATCTAGGGTGAGAACTATGGCCGTGACCGCCACCAGACACCGCTCCTTGGGAACGCTCGTCTTTCTGGCGTTTCTCTCGACTCTGACACTCCTGATCCCTCCAAGTCACGCCGTCACCTCCGCGGCGAGCGACGATTCGAACCCCTCAATTTCCGTGCGGATCGTCATCAACCAGGACGACACCTACAACATGACCGTTGTCGGGCAAGTCAAGAGCAAGTCCTCATCCGCCAAGCGGGACTTCAAGGAGAGTTGCAACTCTTCTGACTCCGGAGGGCCGTTCAAAGACCTGAAGGCCTCCTACTCCGAGCGCAATGGCTTCCCCACCTGCACACTCACGGGCAAGTCGATCGACATCTCCGAGGTCGATGGGTTCATCGAGCACAAGGACGATGAGTACACCCTCGACAGCAAGAAGGGGAACCTTCCCTCCTCTTCTTCCGGATTCCTCGATGAGTACACGCTCTCCGTCACGTTCCCGGGCCAGGTCACGGATGCCGACGGCGGCAAGGTCAGTGGGAACACGGTGACCTTCAACGAGCCGGGAAGGTACCGCGTCAGCGGCAAGGACACTCCCGCCTTTCCCTGGGTATGGGTGATCGTGGGGGTTGTGGTGGTCGGAGCGATCGGCGGCGGCCTCTTCTGGTTCCTCAGGCGCAAGAAGAAGGCGCAGCAGCAGGCCTACGCGGTCAGCGCCCCGGGATACGTACCGCAGCAGCAGCCCTACGCTCCTGGCCAGATGCAGGCTCCCGGCGCCATGCCTCCGTCCCCCTCCGGCTTCGTCGCCCAAGGTGACAACCAGCCCGGACCGGACGGCACGATGCCTCCGGGGGCCGTACCGCCTCCCCCTGGCTACCCGTCAGCACCCCCGCCCTCCAGCTGGGGCTGAGCTCCGACGGCGGTGCGGAGCTCGTCGCACCGAGTGGCGACGCCCTCTGCACCGCCTTGCAGTCACCCGACCCGCACCATTCGAAGGCTGTACATGCGTTATCTCGCCCTGAGACACAACCCCGCGACGAGTCTCGTCGGGATGCTCTGTCTGGCCGCCTCGCTCTTCCTGGCGGTGGCGGCAAGCCCCACCAGCGCCGCGCTACCTGCACAGCTCACGAGCCAGGAGAAAATCAACTTCGAGCTCGCCATCAAGTCCGATGAAGAGCTGACGACCACCATCACGATCACGTCACCGGCCTCCAGAGAAAAGAGCCTGAAGGAGGACTGCGTCCAAGAGACGTTCTCACAGGCCGCCACCCCACCCGACATTACGTTCACCAACGACAACGGGACTCCGACCTGCAAGGCCACGTACACCACCCCCGTATCCAGGAACAACTACGTGACTCATGACGGAGACGAGTACGTCGTCGACACCCATGATGACTCCGCACCCAAGGACGGCAGCGCCGACACCTTCTCCCTCACAGTCGTCTTCCCCGGTAAGGTGACGGAATCCGGAGGGGGCAAGGTCGAGGGAGATCAACAGAACAAGGTCTCCTTCAGCAGCTTCTACAATCAGAAGGCCCGCGGCAAGGACACCGCCCAGGCGGCGTCTCAGCCCAGCTCGACACCCTCGCCCAGTTCGACGCCCGCATCCAGCTCGGCATCCTCATCCAGTTCGACGGCCACCCCCGGTTCTACGTCCTCGTCGCAGTCATCGGGCGGGAGGGGAGCTATCGTCGTGACACTCATTGTGATTGCTGTGGTCGAAGGAGTTGTCGCTATCGTCAGCAACACGCTCAAGAAGAGCCGGGAGAAGAAGTACCTGGATGCGCTGGGGCAGCAGTCGCTTCAGGCAAGCACTCTTATGCCCACTTCCCATCCGGCCGCCTTCCCCTCTCCAGCGCAGGCAGGCCCACCTCCCGCTCAGCCCGGCTACTCAGCTGCCCCTCAGCAGTATCAGCCGCCGCAGTCTCAGGGACCGGCCCCCGCTCCGCAGTTTCCACCGAACCACAACGGGTACAGCGGCTACTGAGGCTCAGACTCGGGTGGGCGTCAATCCGGCTCGCATGATGACTCCCCGACAGCAGGTCCGGATCGATGCAGCCCACGACGAGGACATCGGAGAAGGATCGGCCCTGGAAAGGGCCATCGCTCCCGGGCTGCCCCAGCACGCATCACAATGGTCATCATGCTGGCAGCACTGCGGTCGGCCCACGGTGGACACGCTCCCGGAAGCTCTCTATTCCGCTTCCTGAGCGCGGCGCCGTCGAGCAGCCGCTATCGCTGACGCCGCGCCCTCACGTCACCCGATGAGCGAGTGACGGGAGATCGTGGCCTCGCGACCCGGCCCGACGCCGATGGCGGAGATACGGCAGCGGGCCAGCTCCTCAATGCGCAACACGTAGTCCTGGGCCGCCTGAGGCAGGTCGGCGAAGCGGCGGACCTCGCTGATGTCCTCACTCCAGCCGGGCAGCTCCTCGTAGACGGGGACGGCGTGGTGGAAGCCGGACTGGGTCAGCGGCATCTCCTGGGTGACGGTGCCGTCGATGTCATAGGCGACGCACACCGGAATGGTCTTGTGCCCGGTGAGGACGTCGAGCTTAGTCATCACCAGATCGGTCAGCCCGTTGACGCGTGCCGCGTAGCGGGTGACGACGGCGTCGTGCCAGCCGCAGCGCCGCGGCCTGCCGGTGGTGACCCCGTACTCACCGCCCTCGGTGCGAAGGCGCTCCCCCATGTCGTCAAGCAGCTCAGTGGGGAAGGGCCCCTCCCCCACGCGGGTCGTGTAGGCCTTGACGACACCGACGACCGAGTCGATCCGGGTGGGCCCCACGCCGGTACCCGTGCAGGCGCCGCCGGCAGTGGGGTTGGAGGAGGTGACGAAGGGGTAGGTGCCGTGGTCGATGTCGAGCATCGTGGCCTGGCCGGCCTCGAACAGGACGGTCTTGCCCTGATCGAGGGCGTGGTTGAGCACCAGGGAGCAGTCGACGACCATGGGCCGGACCCGATCCGCGTACGACAGCAGCTCGTCGGCGACGGCGTCGGCATCGATGGCGGCCCTGTTGAAGACCTTGAGGAAGAGGCTGTTCTTCTGGTCCAGAGCGGAGTGCACCTTCTGACGCAGGATCGACTCGTCGAAGAGGTCCTGGACGCGGATGCCCACGCGGTTCATCTTGTCCGCATACGTCGGTCCGATCCCACGGCCGGTGGTGCCCAGCTGACGCGCGCCCAGGAAGCGCTCGGTGGTGCGGTCCAGAACCCGGTTGTAGGAGGGGATGATGTGGGCGTTGGCGCTGATGAGGAGGCTGGAGGCGTCCTTGCCACGGGAGGTGATCTCAGCGATCTCGTTGAAGAGGACCTCCAGGTCGACGACGACGCCGTTACCGATGATGGGGGTGACCCCGGGGGTGAGCACACCGGCCGGCAGGAGGTGGAAGGCGAACTTCTCACCGTCGATGACGACGGTGTGTCCGGCGTTGTTGCCGCCGTTGAACTTCACGACGTAGTCGACGTCCTGACCGAGCTGGTCAGTCGCCTTGCCCTTTCCCTCGTCTCCCCACTGGGTCCCGACGACGACAACGGCTGGCATGGCTGCTCCCTGACTTCAGTGACGGCGTGCCGGTGGACACACCGTCCTCTAGCCTACCGGAGCCGGGTGGAGAGGTCCCCACCGGCGTCCCCCACCAACAGAAACAGGAGACGATACGGTGGGGACATGCCTCATGTCACCGCCCACCGCAGCTCCACACGGCGCCCTGCGCTGGCGGGCCTCGTCGCCATGACCGTATTCGCCGTCCTGGCCCTGATCGGTACTCCGGCGTCCTCCCTCCCCGCAGCTGATGACGACACGAACTTCCGCATTTCCAGCGACATCGTCATCAAGGAGGACAACACGTTCTCCGTGAAGCTCACGATGTCGGAGAGCGGCTCCATCCCGGCGCTCAGCAAGAGCATGTGCAACAAGGACTCATCCACCGTCAAGGACTCGCCCTACGATGACTTCAAGGTGAAGTTCGTGGAGAAGGACGGCACCCGCACATGCACGATGGAGGGGACCGACTCCATCTCCACGTCCTCGAAGAACATCAAGCACGAGGGCGACGAGTACATCGTTCAGACGCTGAATTTCGACAGCATCAGCGACGAGGACGTCACCGAGATCTCTCAGTCAGTCACCTTCCCGGGTAAGGTCACCGAGGCCGACGGCGGCACGGTCGAGGGCACCAAGGTCTCCTTCAAGGACAACGACAAGCATGAGGTCAAGGGGAAGGACAAGCCCGCCAAGAGCGCAGCGGCAGGCAGCTCGCAGGGCGCAGCGGCAGAGGAGGACAGCGGTTCCATTCCCGTGTGGGTCTGGATCCTGATCGGTTCGCTTGCCGTGGCCATCGTGGGTGGCGTTGTGGGCGTGCTCGTCATGAACCAGAGGAAGAAGAAGCAGTCCCAGCTCGTTGCCTACGCGGCTGCCGCTCAGGTCTACGACCCCAACCAGGCACCCTTCGGCCAGCCGATGCCACAGCCCTTCCAGCCCGGCTATGCCGAGCCCGCCACCCAGCCCTTCCAGCCCGGCTACACCGAGCCCTACCAGCCGGGCCAGCCGACGCCGCAGCCCTACCAGCCCGGCTACACCGAGCCCTACCAGCAGGGACAGCCAACGTCACAGCCCTACCAGCAGGCTCAGCCCTACCAGCCGCCTTACACCAACCAGCCGGGCCAGCCCGGCCCGCGGTTCTGACGAGCTCCCCCAGACGCATGGCCCCGGAATCGAATGATTCCGGGGCCATGACGCTGCGTGATGACGCCGCACTCACCGAAAGCGCGCTCGCATCATTCAGGACTCCGACGTCGAAGCACCGCGGAGCGCCACCATGGTGGAGCGCTGCAGCAGGGCGATGAGATAGGCCTGGAAAGCCGGCCCGATCAGAACCATGAACCAGGCGACCGCGGCCCGCGAGGCCGCCAGCCCCCAGAAGACGATCGTGGGCGCCGCCACAATCACCAGAGCGAGCACGGTGACTCCAAGACGCCCCACCGCGAGACGAAGCGCATTGGACAAGTGCCGGGAGACCGGTGCGTCGAAGAAGGCGGCCAGCGGCAGCAGCCAGACGAGGATCGCGGCCAGGAGCACTCCCCCGGCCAGCACCAGCCCGGACAGTGAACCGCTTACTCCGCCGTTGTTCTCCCCCAGGGAGGAGTCGGACAGGAGCAGGTACTCCCAGGCACTCAGGGCCACCAGGACGAGTACCGGCAGCCACCAGGCCAGGGACTGGCGCAGGTTGAGACGGAAGGAGCGCCACCAGGTGCTCATGACCGCCGGATCGTCGTCGGCCACCATCTCACCGGCCACCCGGGCGCAGGCCGTCAGGGAGGCGCCCGCCGTCACCACCGGCAGGCAGCCCGCCAGGGTGAGGACGTTGAGGATGACGACATCCGCCGCTGCGGACCAGGCCCGGTAGGCCGGGCTGTCAGGGCCGGGGAACAGCGCCACAGGGGCTCCTTCGTGGGGACTCGGGCAGTAACAGGTGGACATGATACGGGCGGTTCTCCAGGCCGGAAGTGGGGCCTTGAGAACCGCCCGTATCAGAGCAGCTATGAGGGGATCAGCCCTTGACCGCCCCCGCGGCCACACCCTCGATGATGTGCTTCTGACCGAAGAGGTAGAAGGCGACGATCGGGACGATGGCGAAGACGAGCATGGCCATCTGGGCACCCATGTCCCGGTTGCCGTTGGAGCCGACGAGGGACTGGATGACGATCGGAACCGTCTTGTAGCGCTCGTCCTGGCCGATGACGAGGTTGGGCAGGAGGAAGTCGTTCCACACCCACATGGCGTTGAGGATCGCCACCGTGACCGCCGTCGGCTTGAGCAGCGGCATGACCACCTTGAAGTAGGTCTGCAGGGGCGAGCAGCCGTCCATGTAGGCGGCCTCCTCGATCTCCATGGGGATCGACTTGATGAAGCCGGCGAACAGGAACACCGACAGCCCCCCACCGAAACCGAGGTAGAGGACGATCATGCCCCAGGGAGTGGCCAGGCCGAGCTGGTCGGCCACCTTGACGGTGGGGAACATGACCATCTGGAAGGGAGCGATCATGGAGAAGGCGAAGGCGTAGTAGATCATGGAGGTCCACCACGTCTTGATGCGGGTGATGTAGTAGGCGGTCATCGCCGTGAGGGACACGATGACGACGACGGAGCCCACGGTGATGAACAGCGACCAGCCCATGGCGCTGGCGAAGCCCGACAGGGCCAGGCCGGTGGCGTAGTTGTCCAGGCCGGCGAAGGTCTTCGCCGTCGGCAGGGCGAAGGGGCTGTCGGAGATGTAGAACTTGCCCTTGAAGGAGTTGATGACGATGAAGGCCAGCGGGATGACCCACACGAAGGCCAGGACGGCCAGCAGCCCCACGAGTGTCTTCTGCCCCGTCGTCTGCGGAGCGACCTTCTGACCGGCAGGGGCGGCTGAAGCGGGGGACTGAGTCTTGACGGCGGTGCTCACGCGTCGACCTCCTTGGAACGAGTGGCGCTCAGCTGGATGAGCGCGATGGCGGCGACGATGAGGAAGAAGATGACGGCCTCGGCCTGGGCGACACCCTCCTGGCCGATCTTCTTGTACATCGTGTTGACGATGCTGAGCGCGGCCATCTGAGTCTGCTTAGCGGGCGCACCGTTGGTCAGGGCGAGGTTCTGGTCGTACATCTTGAAGGTGTTGGCCAGAGTGAGGAACAGGCAGATGGTGATCGAGGGCATAATCATCGGCAGCGTCACGTTGCGCAGCGTCTGCCACCTGCTGGCGCCGTCGATCTGCGAGGCCTCGATGAGCTCGGGCGGCACATTCTGCAGACCGGCGATGTAGATGACCATCATGTAGCCCATGAGCTGCCAGTTGACGAGCATGACCAGTCCGGCCAGCCCCAGTCGCCAGTCGTTGACGATCGTCTGGCCCCAGCGCTGCAGGAGCGCATTGAGCATCACCTGCCAGGTGTAGCCCAGGACGATGCCGCCGATGAGGTTGGGCATGAAGAAGACGGCACGGAAGAAGTTGGTGCCGCGCAGCTTGCGGGTCAGGAAGTAGGCCAGGGCGAAGGCCCCCAGGTTCACCGTGATGATCGAGATGATCGAGACAACGGCAGTGAAAACGAGCGCCTGCGGGAAGTCGCTGCGCTCCCCCAGGGCCCTGGCGTAGTTGTCAGTGCCCACGAACCGCGCATTGGTGAGGGTGCTGAACTTGGTGAAGGAGAGATAGAGCCCCATGAAGAAGGGGACGATGAACGCGATCATGAAGGCCAACAGGGTTGGCCCTGCAAATACTGGGAAGAACTTTTTCAGTGCCTTGGTCATAACTACCTCGAGGTGCGACCGGCAACCGCCTGCGTGGGCGGGTACCAGAGAGCTCCCACCGGGGCGGCAGCGTGCGAGACGAACGGCTCGAACGTGCCGCCCCGACAGGAGAGGGGATGGGGAGATGAGTCGCCGTCGCAATGCCCGCTGGAGCAGCACCCTCGGCGGTGGGCTCGAGCGACTCTGAGATGTCAGCCCTCCTTGGACGCCTTCTTCTCCGAGGCCCAGGTGGTCACGAAGAAGTCCTTGACCTTCGCCCAGTCCTCGCTGCCGGAGGCGTACTGCGCCAGGTGCTGGCCGAGCTGGTCCTTGAAGTCCTGGCTCGGGAAGGTCGGGAAGACCCACTTGACGGGCGTGAGGTCCTTGTTGTTGATGGCCGCGGAGACCTCCTTGCCCAGCGGGTCGGAGGGGGCCAGCTCGGCGTATGCCTTGTAGGGCGCGATGATGCTGAGCTTCTCGGCGGCCATCTTGGAACCCTCGGCATCGGTGAACAGCCAGGTGAGGAAGTCCTTGGTGGCCTTCTGGTCGCCCTCGGCGGCCTGGGAGTTGATCGTCAGGTAGTTCTCGGTGCCGATGGCGATGTTGGACTTGTCCTCTCCGGAGACGCCGACGTAGATCGGCATGAAGTGGACGTCCTCGGCCTTGACCGTGTTGCCGGAGACCTCGGAGATCTGCGACCAGCCCCAGTTGCCGTTCTGGACCATGGCGGCCTTGCCCAGGGCGAAGTCGGCCATGGAGTCGGTGACCGTCTTGGCGCTGGCCTCGGTGGGCTTGATGGTGGAGTTGTTAAGGTAGAGGTCGAAGATCTTCTTGTAGTTGTCCGAGTAGGTCAGCTTGACCTCGTCGAGGTCGTCGACCTTGGCGTCGCGGTACTCGTAGTAGACGGGGTAGTTGGCCAGGTGGGTCTGCCAGCGCCAGTCCTCACCGGGGGACAGCGAGGTCGCGGCGAAGACGCCCTCGATACCGAGGTCGGCCTTCTTGGCCTGCATGTCCTCGACGACCTCCTTGAGCTTGTCAAAGCCCTTGATCTGGTCGACGGAGGTGGCCTTGGCACCCTCCATGCCGAAGTACTTCTTGAGGATGGCGGCGTTGTAGATGATGCCGTAGCCCTCGATGGCCAGCGGGACGCCCACGATCTTGCCCTCGTCGCCCTTGAGGGCCATGGACTCATCCGTCAGCTGCTTGGTGAAGTCGGCGTCGGACAGGTCGGAGGCGTAGTCCTTCCAGTTGCCGTAGCCCACAGGGCCGTTGAGGTTGAACAGCGTGGGCGGGTTGGACTTGGCGACCTCGGACTTCAGGGTCTGCTCGTAGGTGCCGGAAGCGGCGGTGACGACCTTGACGTTCACACCGGTCTTCTTGGTGTAGGCGGCCGCGATGTCCTTGAAGGCCTGCTCCGACTCGGGCTTGAAGTTGAGGAAGTAGACGCCTCCGGCGCCGTCCGAGCCGGACGAGCCCTTCGAGCAGGCCGCCAGGGTCGCGGCGACAGCGATCGCAGCAGTTCCACCGAGCATGGAGCGGCGGGAGATGAGTCGCATTGGGGTCCTCCTTTGGACGCATGGGACAGGCGCGGACAGAGGCGTCCGCAAGGCGCGACTGCCGTGTCGCCGGCGGCGGAGCCGTCGGTTCAACGGCGACGACCTATCATGGCACATTTCCGCCCGCATTGCTGCAAGGTTTGCAATCAGTGGCCTGGGTCTCAGTTTGGGATCCTTCGTGCGGCACCCTGTTTTCCTTGTCAGACCGCTCATTCCACTCCTTGCTCCGATAGGCGCTTCCTTCACCGACACCTTCTGCAACTATGCAACGATCGGTCAGTTCGTCGTCGAGAACCTTCCCACCGACCCCTGCGCAAGCAGGACGTGGCCCCGGCACCGCATGGGTGCCGGGGCCACGTACAGCGATCAGTCGCCGTTCACCCCTGTGCGGGGTGGGGACTCACTTGCGGGCGGAGCCGACGGAGCCGAGGCGCTCGCAGGCCTCGACGACGCGGGCGGCCATGCCCTCCTCAGCGGCCTTGCCCCAGGCGCGCGGGTCGTAGGCCTTCTTGGAGCCGACCTCGCCGTCGATCTTGAGCACGCCGTCGTAGTTCTTGAACATGTGGTCCGCCACCGGGCGCGTGAAGGCGTACTGGGTGTCGGTGTCCACGTTCATCTTGATGACGCCGTTGCGCACGGCCGTGGCGATCTCCTCGGCGGTGGAGCCGGAGCCGCCGTGCATGACCAGGTCGAAGGGCGAGCTCTTGTCGCCGACCTTGGAGGACAGGCGGTCGCCGAGGCGCTTGGCGACGTCGGCCTGGATCTCGCCCAGGAGCTCGGGGCGGAGCTTGACGTGGCCGGGCTTGTAGGCGCCGTGCACGTTGCCGAAGGTCAGCGCCGTGGTGTAGCGGCCGTTCTCGCCCAGGCCCAGGGCCTCGACGGCGGCCCAGGCGTCGTCGGCGGTGGTGTAGAGGTTGGCGTTCTCCTCGCCCTTGATGCCGTCCTCCTCGCCGCCGACGGCGCCGATCTCGATCTCCAGGATGGTGTTGGCCTTCTTGCTCATGGCCAGCAGCTCGACGGCGAGCTTGATGTTGTCGTCGAGGGTCTCGGCGGAGCCGTCCCACATGTGGGACTGGAAGGCGGTGGGCTCGCCGCGCTTGGCCTGCTCGATCTCGATCTCGAGCAGCGGCCTGAGCCAGGTGTCGACCAGCTTGCGCGGGCAGTGGTCCGTGTGCAGCGCGAAGGTGATCGGGTACAGGTCGGCGATCGAGTAGGCGTAGGCGGACATGGCCAGGGAGCCCTTGACCCTGTCGGCGCGGGAGGAGCCGGACCAGTAGGCGGCGCCCCCGTTGGAGACCTGGACGATGCCGTCGGACTCGGCCTCGGTGAAGCCCTGGAGGGCGGCGGACAGAGTCTGGGACGAGGTGACGTTGATCGCGGGGATGGCATACTTGCCGGCCTTCGCGCGGTCAAGCATGTCGGCGTAGGACTCCGGGGTTGCAATGGCCACTGGGTGCCTCCTGATGTCTGTATGAGTCAGTGGTGCGGGGCCGATTGTTCCACGAATTCGAGGCCACGTGAACCGGATCATGGTCCCAGGTCGGGCGCCGGTCAGGCAGCAGTCAGGCAGCAGTCCGGCAGCATGACCTCTGTTCAGGGGCGGTTTGGCCCCGCCTCCCACGGGGCGGGCCGTCCCAGCGGGCCGCGACGGCCCCGGGTCAGTCGGGCGCCGGTCCCGCGTGCTGGAGGATCCAGGTGTGCATGGCCACGGCCGCGGCGGCCGCCACGTTGATGGAGCGGGTGGAGCCGTACTGACCGATGCGCAGCAGTCGGGAGCAGCCGGCGCTCAGCTCGGGGCTGATGCCCTCCCCCTCGGAACCGAAGACCATGAGGCAGCGCTCGGGCAGGTCGGCGGCCTCCAGGGGCTGGGCCCCGGGGCCGTTGTCGATGCCGATGACCTCGTAGCCCTCGGCCCGCGCCCAGGCGAGCAGCTCACCGGGCTCGGGGTGGTGGCGCACGTCCAGGTAGCGGTTGGTGACCATGGCGCCGCGCTTGTTCCAGCGGCGTCGGCCGATGATGTGGACGCCGGCCACGTTGAAGGCGTTGGCACTGCGCACGATGGAGCCGATGTTGAGGTCCTGGCTGACGTTCTCGATGGCGATGTGCAGCCGGTGGGCCCGGGCGGCCAGGTCGGCGCGGATGGCCGCGATGGTCCAGTAGCGGTACCGGTCGACGACATTGCGCCGGTCGCCGTCGGCGAGCAGCTCGCGGTCATAGCGGGGGTCGGCGGGCCAGGCCTCGGGGCCGCCGGGCCAGGGGCCGACGCCGACCTGACGGACGTCGGCCGGCCGGTCCTCCTCCGGGCCCGACACAGAATCTGCTGAGGTCGCCGCGGGCAGGTACTCCCCCTCAGGCAGGTCGGCGGGAGCCTCGGGGGCCGCCCCAACCGTCTGCGGGCGTCGTCGGGTGCTCACTCCAGGCCGAGGTCGGCCAGACCGAGCGCTGCGTAGTAGGGCAGGCCGGCGGCCTCGATGCGCTCGCGCGCGCCGGTGGCCCGGTCGACGATGACGGCCACGGCCCGCACGTCGGCACCAGCCTCGCGCAGGGCCTCGACGGCCTCCAGGGGTGAGCCGCCGGTGGTGGAGGTGTCCTCCAGGACCACCACGCGGCGTCCGGCGACGTCGGGTCCCTCGATGCGACGGCGCATGCCGTGGTCCTTGGCGGCCTTGCGCACGACGAAGGCGTCCAGGTCCAGGCCACGCGAGGCCGCGGCGTGCAGCATGGCGGCGGCCACGGGGTCGGCCCCCATGGTCAGGCCGCCGACGGCGTCGATCTCGTCGGTGCCCAGGCCCGCCTCCTCGAGCATGTCGAGCATGACGTGGCCGATGAGGGGGGCGGCCTCGTGATGGAGGGTGGCGCGGCGCATGTCCACGTAGAAGTCGGACTCGAGGCCGGAGGCGAGGGTGACCTTGCCACGGACGACGGACAGCTCGTTGACGAGCTCGGCCAGGCGGGTGATGTGGGAGTCGTTGGTGCTCACGGCTCCGATGGTAGTGGGACTCGGGGGCTGCGCGCCGGGTAGACACCCACTGTGGACAGGAGCCCGCCCTCGCCCGCGCGGTGCGGACGGGGCGGGCTCCTGGCGGCTCAGCGGAAGAAGGAGTCAGGACAGGGCGGCCACGGCGGCGTCGTAGTCGGGCTCCTGGCCGACCTCGGGGACCTGCTCGGTGTAGACGACCTTGCCGGACTCGTCGAGGACCACGACAGCGCGCGACAGCAGACCGGCCAGCGGGCCGTCGGCCAGGGTGACGCCGTAGTCGGCGCCGAAGGTGGAGCGGAAGGTCGAGCCGGTGACCACGTTGGTGAGGCCCTCGGCGCCGCAGAAGCGGGATCCGGCGAAGGGCAGGTCGGCGGAGACGCAGACCACGGTCGTGTTGTCCAGCTCGGAGGCCAGCTTATTGAACTGGCGCACGGAGGCGGCGCACACCCCGGTGTCCACCGAGGGGAAGATGTTGAGGACCACGCGGCGACCGGCCAGGGACTGGCTGGTGACCGGGGCGAGGTCGGCGCCCACGAGGTCGAAGGCGGGCGCGGCCGAGCCCACAGCGGGCAGCTCGCCGACGGTGCTGACGGGGTCTCCGTGGAAGGTAATAGAAGCCATGGTGCGATCGTTGCAGGTCACGGCGCTCCTGACCAGCGGGGGCGCTCAGCCCTGGGCGATTCCGCGACGGGATCGGACCGCGAGCCGGTGCACGCGCCCGGATCTGTCACGATTGGCGACTTTTAGGAGGCAGTATCCGCCAACATCCGCCAACCTCGCCGCGTCTGCGCTGGTCAGCGCCTTGGGAAGGTCGGCAGCAACGGTGATCGCCCCCGAATAGTCGCCATCTGTGACACTTTGCGCCGCCGGCGAGCCCCGACGGCCTCAGTCGCGCCCCTGGCCGGAGCGTTCCGGCCCGACCACCCGGCGCACGAACCAGCGGGGCGCCAGCCGCAGCACGGCGTTGGCACTGCGGTAGCGCAGGCTCGGGGTGCAGATGACCTGGCCGCGCCGCACCGCCGCCAGAGCGTCGATGGCCACTCGCTCGGCGTCCAACCACAGCGGCGCCTTCCACTGGGTCTCGTCGATGCCGGCCGCGGCGTGGAACCCGGTGTGCACCAGCCCCGGACACAGCGCCGTGGCGCTCACCCCAGTGCCAGCGAGCTCGGCGGCCAGCCCCTCGGTGAAGCGCAGCACCCAGGCCTTGTGGGCCGCATAGGTACCCATGGCGGTGTGCGCGGTCATGGAGGAGACGTTGAGAATGGCGCCGCGGCCGCGCTCCACCATGGCGCCGGCCGCAGCGTGGGAGGCCACCATGACCGCTCGGACCATGACGTTGAGGGCATCCTCCTCGCGGCTCAGGTCTCCCCCGACGAAGCGCTGCCCCAGCCCGAAGCCGGCGTTGTTGACCAGGAGCCCCACGGGCTTGCTCGTCTCCTGCAGGCGCTCGGCGACGCGCTCGAGCTCATCGCGCTTGGACAGGTCGGCCTGCAGAGTCTCCACCTGGACGCCTGCGAACTGGCGCATCTCCTCGGCCACCACCCGCAGCCGCTCGGGGGTGCGCGCGACGAGGACGAGGTCATGACGGGCCTGGGCGAGCTGCCAGGCGATCTCCAGGCCGAGACCGCTCGTGGCCCCGGTGACAAGTGCTGTTCCCATGGCCGCAGACTACGAGCGATTGGTGAGTGCCCAATGGGAATCAGACACCGACTACTCTGCTGCCATGCGCCTGGCCACCTGGAACGTCAACTCCATCCGCACCCGCGTCGACCGCGTCCTGGCCTTCCTGGAGCGTGAGGACATCGATGCCTTGGCGATGCAGGAGATCAAGTGCCGCCCCGACCAGTTCCCGGTCGAGCCCTTCGAGGCCGCCGGCTACGAGCTGGCCATCCACGGGCTCAACCAGTGGAACGGGGTGGCGATCGCCTCACGCGTGGGCCTCGACGACGTCGCCGTCTCCTTCCCGGGCCAGCCCGCCTGGGCGGCCAAGCCCGAGGCTGAGCCGGTCGTGGAGGCCCGGGCGCTCGGGGCAACAGTGGGTGCGGCCTCGGATGCGGCGCCGGTGCGTCTGTGGAGCCTGTACGTGCCCAATGGCCGCGAGCTCACCCACCCGCACTACACGTACAAGCTCGACTGGCTGCGGGTGCTGCGCGACGACGTCGCCGCCTGGCTCGAGGCCGAGCCCGACCTGCCGCTGGCGCTGGTGGGCGACTGGAACGTGGCGCCGCGTGATGAGGACGTGTGGGACATGAGCGTCTTCGAGGGCGCCACCCACGTCTCGGAGCCGGAGCGGGAGGCCTTCGCCGCCTTCGCCGAGGTGGGCATGAGTGAGGTCACGCACGAGCGGGTCACCAACTACACCTACTGGGACTACCAGAAGCTGCGCTTCCCGAGGAACGAGGGCATGCGCATTGACTTCGTCTACGCCTCGCCGGCCCTGGCGGGCCGCGTCACCGGCGCCGCCATCGACCGCGACGAGCGCAAGGGCAAGGGCGCCTCCGACCACGTCCCCGTCATCGTCGAGGTCAGCTGAGACCCAGGGCCACGGGCCGGGGCCGGGCACCGGGCCGCCGTTGCCGGTGAGCCTGCCCTCCACGAACGACAGGGTCTACAAGGCCTACACGGCCAGGATCTGGTCGCCGAGCTCGGACCAGGTCCGCCGGTGAACCGCCCCGAAGGGCTTGGCCCCCAGGAAGACGGCCTGGCGCTCGGCGACCGGATCCACCCAGATGAAGGAGCCCGACTGGCCGAAGTGCCCGAAGGTCTGCTCGCTGTTACCGGCCCCGGTCCAGTGCGGAGACTTGGCTCCGCGCACCTCCACCCCCAGCCCGAAGGGGTTGGGCGTCTGTCGTCCGTACCCGGGGAGGACGCCGTCGAGGCCGGGCAGGACCGGCGTGCGGGCGCGCTGCGCGAGCGCGGGCGAGACGAGCCTGGGCGCGGCCAGCTCGCGGGCGAACAGGGACAGGTCGCGGGCGCTGCCCTCCCCGGAGTGGGCGGGGGATCCGGGGATGAGGACGCTGGCCATCCCCAGGGGCTCGAGCACGGTGGTCTCCACCCAGGTCTCCAGGGGAGTGCCGGTGGCCTCCTCGAGCCGCTCCCCCAGGATCTCGATGCCGCGGTTGGAGTAGATGCGGCGCGTGCCCGGGGCCGCCAGGCGCTCGTCGGAGTTGGCCGCGATCCCTGAGGAGTGGGACAGCAGGTTCTCGATGGTCGCGCCGTCGGGCGCGGGCGAACCGGCGGGGGCCCCCAGGTCCAGCAGTCCCCGGTCGACGGCGACCAGGGCAGCCCAGGCAACGATCGGCTTGGTCACCGAGGCGAAAGGGAAGACCTCATCGACGTCCCCGGCCTCGAGGAGCACGCCGTCGCCGGCGGCGGACCTGCCGGTCACGACGAGAGCGGTCGGGAAGGGGAAGGCGGCCAGCGCCGGCAGGGCAGGGGCCGGCGCCTGAGGGGTATCCGGGGTGGTCATCGCTCCTCCTCACCTGGGATCGGCTCTCGACGCGGCCGGCCGAGCGCCCTCGCGACCGTACCTTACGCCCGGGGGCCGACCCCGACCTCCGTCTGCGAACCATAGGGCACGGCCGCGAGAGCCGGCCGCCCGGAGCCACCCGGACCAGCCCACAGCCGGCCCGGACCACCCAGGCCTGCGACCCGGCGCGCCGTAACTCTGCGAAACCTGCCGGCTCGCGAGAGGATCGGGGCGATGCCCTTCTACCACCGCCCACCCGCCGACCGCGGCCCGCTGCGCCCCTGCTCCCCCATGGCCCCCGGCCAGGCGGCCGCCACTCCCACACCCGCGGAGCTGGCCGAGGCAACCGGGGTCGGCTATGCCGTCGTCGACCTGGAGACCACCGGCCTGTCCCCCACAACGGACTCGATCCTGGAGGTCGCGCTCGTACTGACCGACGCCGCCGGGCGCGTCGAGCGCAGCTGGTCCACGCTCATCGACCCCGGCGCGGGTGTGGACGTGGGCCCCACCCACATCCACGGTCTTGTCGCCGAGGAGCTCATCGGGGCGCCCGGCTTCGATGAGGTCGCCGACCTACTGGTGGCCGACCTGGCCGGGAGAGCGGTGGTGGCCCACAATGCCCGCTTCGACGTCGGATTCCTCACCCAGGCGCTGGGGACGCGAGGGCTGCTCGACCGCGGCGCGCGGGTGCCGCGGGTGTGCACGATGGAGTGGGCGCGCCATTTCATGACGACGCCATCGCGCCGGCTGACTACCTGCTGCGAGGTGGCCGGGGTGGAGATCGGCCGCCACCACAATGCGCTCGACGACGCCCTGGCCGCTGCTGGCCTACTGCGCCACTACCTGGCGGTGGGGGCTCAGCGGGGCGAGGAGCCGGTGGCCTGGGCCCGCTCGCTCGTTGAGGCTCGCCGCTTCACCGGCTGGCACTGGGACGCGGCAAGGGCTCGGGCCGGCATCGAGCGTCTCACGGCGCGCACCACGCCCGGTGCCGAGCGAGCCCGTCCCGAGCCCGAGTCCGCGGGGCCGACCCGCCCTGGATCAGGGCCACCGGGGCGGGTGTCGCCGCTCCGTTCCTGATCGGGGACTTACTTCTCCCACGAGGACTGCGTTCTCCTCCAGACGACTGGGGTACGGCCTCAGTCGTCTGGAGGAGAAGTACGTTCTGGGCGGGAAACGCAGTCCCCGATTCAGCCGACCACGCCCCGGCCGCCTGCTCCACATCGCACGGGACGGCTCGGGGCGCCCCACGCCTCATCGACTGGCACCCGGCCCTTGCTCAGCAGGTCAAGACGACGGCGCCCTCAAGGGACCGTGCAGCACCCACGCCTCCTGGCGAGGCAGCTCAGGCCTCCGCGGCGTCCTCGCCCAGGGAGACGAGGAATCCATCGTCGTCCACGGCCACCCCGGAGACGGCGGTCACCAGGACGGTGGCGAGCTCCTCGACCAGGTCCCGGGCGGTCTGCCGCTCGCGGCGCCGGGAGCGGGAGACCACTTCGGCGTAGGCGTCGGCCTGGTCCAGCGGGATCCAGCGCAGGTCGTAGGACAGGACCGCCCCGCGCGCCCACGGCTCGCCGCGCACGGCCAGGGGCAGCCCGTCGGTGGCGCCGGCACGCACCTCGATGCGCCCCCAGCCCTCGTGCTCGGGGTCGACCGGGGTGACGACCGCGTAGCCGTCACGCACCTCCTCAATGACATTGCCGGTGGCGGCGGCGACGATCTCCTGGCGCATCGTGTCCTGGCGGACCTTCTCCGAGCCGCGCCAGGCCTTCTCGAAAACATCCGGGCCGATGCGCTCGACGAGGCTCTCCAGCTGCTCGGGGTCGATGGCGTCCAGCCCGACGGCGCCCCGCGGCTGAACAGCCTCCAGCGCAGCGCTCACCTCGGGGGCCACGGGCTGCAGGACGGCCACCAGGTCCTCCGGGCCGAGCCACACCGGCGCGTAGACGGTCAGGGAGGCCGAGACCTCCGGGCTGGGCTCGACCAGCACCGGGTCCTCGCTGTCCCCTCCCGGAATGAGCCGCAGGGCCCCGGCCAGGCGTCGGGCGATGGCGCGCAGTCGGGTGAGGGCCACCAGCTCGGCCCCCGTGGGCTGGGCGTGGGGGAAGGCGTCGGAGAGCGGGTCCAGGCCGGCGAGCTCAGCCGGCAGAGCGCCGGCACGGATGCGGGGGCAGTCCAGGATCATCAACTGCGTGGTCCACTCCGGCGCACCCAGGAGGCGGCGCATCTCGGCGTCGACCTTCCAAGGCCCCAGCAGGGAGACCCCGGGGAAGAGCTGGAGGCTGGAGACCCCCACCCAGCCGGACTGGATGTCCTGGGACAGGGCCAGGGCCTCAACCTCGTCGGGGGCGACGTCATCAGCCAGGAGCAGGACGTGGTTGGTGTCCAGCAGCCCGACCGGCAGCATGGAGGCGGCGGTGAAGGTGCCGGTGTCGGTGGGCAGGGAGACGGCGAAGTCGGTCGAGTCGCTCATAGGTGCTTCTCCTGAGAGATGGGAGCGGCGCCATCGGCGGGGGCCGCCGGGGTGTCGGGGATGCGGGTGCGGTGGAAGGACTGGTGGGAGCGGGAGGCCGTCGGTCCGCGCTGGCCCTGGTAGCGCGAGCCGGTGGCGCCCGAGCCGTAGGGGGCCTGGGCCGGGCTGGACAGGCGGAAGAAGCACAGCTGTCCCACCTTCATCCCCGGCCAGAGCTTGATGGGCATGGTGGCCGTGTTGGACAGCTCCAGGGTGACGTGCCCGGTGAAGCCGGGGTCGATGAATCCGGCGGTGGAGTGGGTCAGCAGCCCTAGGCGCCCCAGGCTCGACTTGCCCTCCAGACGGGCGGCGACGTCGTCGGGCAGGGTGATGCGCTCGTAGGTGGCGCCCAGGACGAACTCCCCGGGGTGCAGGACGAAGGGCTCGTCGGCCCCGACGTCGACGAGGTGGGTCAGCCCCTCCTGGTCGGCGGCCGGGTCGATGACCGGGTAGCGGTGGTTGTCGAAGAGACGGAACCAGCGGTCCAGGCGCACATCGATGGAGGCCGGCTGAATCATCTCGGGGTCGTAGGGGTCGAGGACGACCCGTCCGGCGTCGAGCTCGGTGCGGATATCGCGGTCTGAGAGCAGCACGGGCCCGATTGTGCCAGGTCCTCCCGGAGGCGTCACACGGATTCCGGCCCTGGGGGATCCGGGAGGACCGGAGCGCGCCTCAGCTGCTCAGCGGCATGCCGGAGGCGTCAACGCCCCACGGCGCCTCGCCGGGGCGGGCCACCAGAATGAGGATGCCCTCAATGAAGGCCCAGATAGCAATCGGAAGCGCCAGGAACCCGCAGCTCAAGAGCGTGCCCAAGAGCTGGAAGAGAGCCTTTCCCGTGTAGCCCAGGTAGAAGTTGTGGATCCCGAGAGTGCCGAGGAACAGCGCCAGGATGCCTGCGGCCACCTTGGACTTGCTCGGATAGCCGGGAGGACCGTAAGCGGGAACGGGGCCGTAGCCGGGAGGTGCACTATAGCCAGGAGGCGCGTTGTATCCGGGCTGGGGCCCGTAAGCGCCTTGCGGGTCATACCCCGGCTGGGCGCCGGGAGCGTAGGGGCCGCCGTAGGGCGGGTACCCACCTGACGGGTAGTCCGTGGGGGCGGGCCCCGCGGGCAGCGCCGGCACGTCCGGCCAGGGACTCGCCGAGAGCCCAGTCGGATCAGTGGGCTCGTGAGGGTTGGAGGGATCGGTCATGCGCTCATCACACCTATGAAGACGTCAGGGAATCCGTTGGCGAGTGTAGTGGGCAAAGGCGTCGTCGACGCGGTTCACGAGGCCCCTGCGCAGGCCGATTTGCGTAGACGGCCGGAGTCTGGGTTAGACTTCCGCACGCACCTGGGACGCACGTCCACTGGTGCCACGCGGGTGTAGTTCAATGGTAGAACTTCAGCTTCCCAAGCTGACAGCGCGGGTTCGATTCCCGTCACCCGCTCCAGCCCGAGGGTCCGGACCGTCACGGTTCGGGCCCTCGTTGTTACGCGGCCAGGCTCGGCGCCTGAGGTGGCCTCGAGGTGGCGGCCTGTGGGGCCGGGGGCATTCGACGCCGTCGGGACAGGGCTGCACGGCCGGGGACATTTCTGTACGGCCGGGTGCGTGTCCTTCCGAACGGGGACAGTCGACGCCGTCGGGGACAGGATTCCTGTCCCCGCACGCGTGGAACGTCCCCGACCGGAAGAGAAAGTCCCCGGCCGCGTGGAGTGGCCCCACCGGAGAATGCCACCCCCTTGACGTAACCCTCCCCCCCCCACCGAGCTCGCCACTCCGTAGACGTCAAACCGGCTCATCCTTAGAATTTCTGCATGCCAGATCATGAGTATTCGGTGCGCGTGGAGTGGACGGGCAACCTGGGTACGGGCACATCCGGATACCGCGACTACTCGCGCGATCACGATGTCCGGGGAACCACCGCCGACCTGCCGGTGATCCGTGGATCGGCGGATCCAGCATTCCGAGGGGACGCTCGCAAGTGGAACCCGGAACAGCTCCTGCTCGCCTCGCTCTCACAGTGCCACATGCTGTGGTACCTCCACTTCGCGGCAGACGCGGGCGTCACCGTCACCGGCTACTCGGATACCCCTACCGGCATCATGGCCGAGCACCCGGGCGGTACCGGGGAGTTCACGTCAGTCACCCTTCGCCCCGCAGTGACCATCGCTCCCGGCAACGATCCTGAGAGCGCAGCCATGCTGCACGACCGCGCCGCCGAGTACTGCTTCATTGCCCGATCGGTGAACTTCCCGGTTCACCACGAAGTCATCATCACGACCGAGCACTAGGAGACGAGGCCTTTCGCCTCCCTGTTCTTCAACTGAACCTTTCGAGGCAGCGCCGGCCGAGGCCGGCGGGCGGCGCCGTCGGGACAGGGCTGCACGGCCGGGGACATTTCTGTGCAGCCGGGGACAGTCGACGCCGTCGGGGACAGGATTCCTGTCCCCGCACGCGTGACATGTCCCCACCCGGAAGAGAAAGTCCCCAGCCGCGCGGAGTGGCCCCAGCGGCGCCAGCCAGCCCTGCCGGCCAGGGGTCAGGACAGGACGGCCTGCAGGTTCACCTGGGCGCTGCCCAGGATGCTCGCCGGGTCACCCCCGGCCAGCCCGGGCAGCTCGTTGTCGAAGGTGGCGATGATGTCCGAAGTGCCGGAGGCGGATGGCACGGGCTGGGAGTACTCGACGCCAGCCAGGAAGGCCGCCTGGTCGGCGTGCTTGCCTTTCCAGGTCTCGCCGGCGGACTTGCCGGCGGGAACCGTGCCCGCCGCGCCGGCCAGGGCCACCTGCCGCTCGGCAGCGGTAAGGTACTCCACGAGCTTGATGGCGTCGGCCTTGTGCTTGGAGGCCTCGACGACGCCGTAGAAGGTGGGGAACTGCAGGGTCCCCTTGCCGCCGCTGCCGGCCGGCAGCTCGACCACCTTGTAGGAGATGCCCGAGTAGGTGTCCGCCAGGGTCTTGACCAGGGCCTCGGTCTCGATCATCATGGCGGCCTGTCCCTGGCCGAAGGCGTCGGCGGCGGAACCGGCGGGCAGGTCGGCGCCCCATCCGGCCGAGCCGGAGGACAGGAGCGTCTTGACCTGGGTCAGGCCCGCCACCGAGCCCTCGGAGGAGGCCGTGGCCTTCGTGCCGTCGGCGCTGGTCAGGCCCCCACCGCCCTGGATGAGGAAGGCGCCCACGCGCGCGTAGGAGGCATCGAGGGTCAGGCCGACGACCCCACCGGAGGTGAGCTTGGCGGCCACCTGGTCGAGCTGCTCCCAGGTGGTCGGGTAGTCCGAGTCGCTCAGGCCCGCGGCCGACCACAGCGAGGTGTTGATGTACAGGGCGAGGGTGGAGACGTCCCGGGGCGCCGCGGCGATCTTCTCCTGCCGGGTGGCGCTGGTCAGCAGCGCGGGGTGCGCGTCCTTGACAGCAGCCGCCCCCTTGTCCCAGGGGTGCAGGGAGCCGGCGTAACTGGACAGCTGGGCCGGGTTGAGGACGACGACGTCGATGGTCGGCTCGGCGGTGATCCCGCGGGCCAGCTCCTGGGAGACGTCGGAGACGGGCTTGATGTCCACCTCCACCTTGGTGTCCTTGGTGAATGCCTCCACCGCCTTGGACAGCGCCTCCGCGGCGGCCTCGCCCGCGTCGGGGACGATGAGCGCCATCTTGCCCTCCTCGGTGGCCTCGTCCTTCGACTTCGACGAGCAGGCGGCGAGGGTGGCCGCGGCGGCCAGCCCCAGAGAGGTCAGGGCGAACGTCCTGCGGGTGAGCATCATGTGATCTCCTTGAGGGAATCCCGGAGTACCCGGGAGCGGGATGAGCCTGGGGCCGCGACGGCGCCTGTGGGCTCGCGATGTGCGACGTCGGGCGGGGACGGCGGGAGGGCACTGCGGGCCCCGCGTCGCCAGGAGGAAGCGTAGGCCATGTGCGCGGCGAGCTCGGACTCGAGCCCCCGCCCTCACCTCACAGGAGATCGCGCAGGGCCAGCACGACGACGCCGGTGGCCACCGCGTCCACGAGGAACCAGCTGGTCAGCCACACCCCGGCGGGCACCCGGGTCAGATGGGCCAGGGTGCGGTGGTCCTGACTCGGGTCGCGCGAGGCGGCGACGTCGCGCAGGGAGTCCCAGGCCCCCACCAGCAGGGCCAGCCCGGTCCCGGCGACGACGCCGTCGCGCCACTGCCCGCCCCACCACCACAGGGCCCCGGTCAAAGCGGCCACGAGCAGGACCAGCAGGACCGTGCGCACGGAGCGGGACATGACCAGCAGGACCGCCAGGAGGACCAGTCCCAGTAGCAGGACCGCGCTCGCCCAGCCCTTGAGGGCCAGGAGCACGACGACGGCGCCCAGGACGGCTGGGGCGGGGTAGCCGGCCCAGGAGGTGGCCACCCGGCCGGGGCCGGTGGGCTTGCCGGCGGTGACGGCGTGCCCGGACAGGTCCCGGCTCACCACGAATCCGCGGAAGCTCCGCCCCACCATGAGGCCGACGGCGGCGTGCCCGGCCTCGTGGACGATCGTCACCAGGGTGCGTCCCCAGCGGCGGGCCGGAGCCCAGGCCAGGACGATGAGGAGGATCGCCAGCGCCGGCCACAGCACGCCGGGGTCCAGGCCGACGACGCTCGAGGCTCGGGTCAGCAGGTCGTTCCAGGTGTCAGTCCAGCTCAGGTTCACGAGCGGAAGTCTGCCAGGCCCGCCCGCGTGCGCGGCAGGCCGTGGCTCACACTGTCAGCCGACCGCGCTGTGACGAAGCGAACCGGGGGCCTGGGCACCCTCCAGCGGCTCGGTGGCGCGGGGCTGGGCAATGGTCGGAACCGCGTGGGCGGGCTGACGGGCCCCCACCGCCCGCAGCACGAAGGCGTCCAGGCTCTCCAGGTAGGCCCGGCGCTGCTCCGGATCCGTGGGGGTCGGGCGCCCGCCCATGACGGTGGCGTGGATGAGGGGGATGACCTGCTCTGGCTCCTGGGCAGGGATGAGCCCCTGGTCCATGGCGTCGGTGAGGATCGAGGAGAGCATCTGGGCCACAAGCGCCCCGTGGGCCTTGAGGCGGCCGGCGGTCCCGCGCGAGACCGCCCCGGACAGGGGCCCCGAGGTCGGGAAGTGGAAGTGTCGGGCGATGAGGGCCTGCTGGCGCACGTAGATGCGCAGGCGGTCGATCGGGTCCTGGGTGCCGGCCAGCGCCCGGGAGAGCTCCTCGGCGTAGCGGCCGGCCTCGTGCTCCATGAAGGCCAGGAGGAGGTCCTCCTTGTCCGCGAAGTGGTTGTAGACGGCCGTGCGCCCCACGCCCGCGTGGTTGGCGACGTCGGACAGGGTGATCTTGTCGAAGCTGCGCTGGCTCATGAGCTCGGACAGCGCCTGGAACAGGGCGGTGCGCGTGCGCTCTCGATGCTCGGCCAGTGAGGAACCCAGAATCTTCGGCATGAGGTAACCCTAACTTACGAGATGACGCGGACGATAGAAGTGTCAGAAACTGGGACGGGCCGGCGCCGTGGGGCGGCCGGTGTCCTCGGGCCCGCGGCCCCGGGGAGGGCCGCCCGCCTGCGCCCCGGTGTCCATCAGCGCCCCAGGGCGTCCACGAGCGCGTCGATGATCGGCAGGTCCGCCTCCAGCCACGGCAGCCGGCGCAGCTGGTCGGGCGGATCCAGGCGCACCCACTCCAGGCGTTGGTGGTCGTCTCCGGCCCTGCCCCGCTCCTCGGGGCGGGCGGGCTCGGCCAGCCACACTCGCATCCTGAAGCCGTGCATGGCCGGCCAGGCCGGGGCGTCGTCGCCGGGACTGCTGTTCGGTGGCGCCGCAACCGCCAGCTGTCGGGGGACGACGAGCTCGGGCCCCAGGCGGACACCCAGACCGATCTCCTCGTCCAGCTCGCGGGCCAGGGCCTGCTCGGGCCTCTCGGCGGGTTCGACCTTGCCCCCGGGCAGCTCGAACTGACCGGCGTGCTCAGGCGGGTAGGAGCGGGCCGCGCACAGCAGGGTGGTCGGATGCTCCAGGTCGTCCAGGACCGCGGCCGCCACGACGAGGCGGGAGGCCCGCCCCGTATCCGAGTCACTCACCAGGGCTTTCCCCCTCCTTCGCTGCCACCGGACTCCTCGGAGGTTCCCGGGCTGCCGTTGTTGCGGTCCCGCAGTCGCTTGGCCCGGTCATCGACCGGGGTCGGGGTCGGCTTGGCGCTCGGGGTGCTGGAGGAGGTCTCGCCCGGCGAGCTCGACGACGACGGGCTCGAGCTCGGATCGCTGCTCGGCTGGGAGGAGGCGCTCGAGCTCGGGTCACTGCTGGGCGTGGCCGAGGGGGTCGAGCTCGGGTCGCTGCTGGGCTGCGAGGAGGGGGTCGAGCTCGGGTCACTGCTGGGCGTGGCCGACGGGTTCGGGCTCGGGGAAGGATTCTGCTCAGGTGGGGGCGGCACCTCGCAGGCATCGGCCGCCTTCATAGCCGCCTCAGTGTGCTCAATCACCGCCGCGAGGCTTCCGCTCTCCTGGGCCTGGGCCGCCAGGGTGAGGTGGGCGACGTACAGGTTGGTGCGCACCATGCACTCCGGGGAGCCGGCCTCCTTCACCTTGGTCTCCGGGTCGACCTTGGCCTTGGGCGCCTCCCTGAGAGCCTGGTTGAGGGTCGTCACCGCGGAGGTCGGATCCTTCGCGGCGAGCTGACCGGTACCCAGGTTGAAGTGGACGCGCCACTGCTCCAGCCACGGATTGATCCTGGCGACCGTGCGGTAGCGCGACAGGGCCGTGTCGTAGTGGCCCGCTGCCGCGGCACGGTTTCCGGCCAGAGAGATGAGGAAGATCGAGCCGAGCCACAGGGAGATGATGGTGACCAGAGCCGCGGGCACCCCACCGATCGTCAGGAGCCGACGACGACGCTTGAGGCGGGCCTCGCGCCGCCTGGGGTCCTCGGGGGCCGGGGAGGAGGCATCGTCCTTCGGGTCCGCATTCTGCAGGTAGTCGACCTCCTGCTCCGAGGGGGCACCGGCTGCCTCTGGCGCACCCGGGGCATTCTGTGCACCGTCGGCAGCACCGGGCTGTGTCTCGCCGCCACCCTGCCCGGGGACCTCGCCGGGAATGTGTCCTGTCGTCATCATCGTCCCCTTCCCATGAGAAGACGCAGGCGACGGTCGGCTCGCATGAGGTCGAGGATCTCCCACAGCAGCAGACCGAAGGCGATGAGTCCCAGCGGCCAGGTCAGGTACACCCGGGCGTTGGTCTTGGCCCGCCCGTCGGAGGTGACGGCCTCGATGTCGAGGTTGGTGAACTTGCTCGTCGGGTCATCCCCCGAGCCGCCGGTGCGGTGGAAGTAGGGCAGCCCCAGGTCCTTGGCCACCTTCTGGAGCTCGTCGGCGTCGATCTTCGACACCCCGGGCTGCCCGCCCTGGCCGTCGGTGATGTAGTCGGACTGGGTGTGCTCGCCGGTGGACGGCGAGCCGTCGTAGCTGCGCATCTTGCCGCCCTCGGTCGAGCCGTAGCCCAGCACTGCTCCCCCGTCGACGAGACCGGCCAGGGACTGCCAGGAGATGCCGGCGTTGTCGGCCGTCTGAGCGCCGCGGCCGTTGTCGGTGGCCTCGCCGTCGGAGAAGATGTAGACGAGGCGGATGTCCTTGGGCTCGGACTGGCGGGCCTGCGCCAGCGTCTGCCCCAGTACCGGAAGCGCCACCTCCAGCGAGGAGCCGGTGGCGTGGCTTGAGACCTCCTGCTTGAAGGAGCCGATCCAGGCGTCGACGGCGTTGGTGTCGTGAGTCAGCGGCAGCTCCCTGGCCGCCGTGTTGTCCAGGGCGATGATGGAGAAGCGCGAGTCCGGGAAGGCCTCGCGGATGGCCCGCATGTCGGCGCGCACGCCGTCGAGCCTGGTGGAGGCCGACTGGTCGACGCCGTCGGGCCCCTTGCCCTGGTAGTCCTCCGCGGCCATGGATCCGGTGCGGTCCACCACCATGTAGATCTCCACGTTGGAGACGCTGATGGCCTCGCTGCCGCGGATCGCCGGCCCCGCCAGCGCCAGCATGATGACGACGACGATGGCCAGGCGCCTCCACCAGGCCCGGCGGGCGGCCGGCTCGGCATCGTCACGGACCAGGCGGCGTCGGGCCACGATGAGCAGCCCCGTCAGGGCGGCCGCAACGAGGAGGACGAGGATCCACCAGGTGACTGGGATGAACGCGAAGTCCCCGATGATCGGAACCGGCTTCATGCTCGCCTCCAGGTAGTCAGTCCCAGGTAGCCCAGAAGCACCAGTGAGAGCGTGATGACGAGCCGCTGGGGGACGTCGGTGCGACGGGTCTGCTTGCGCCCCCCGAGCGCGGAGACCTCGGTCTTCTCCAGCTCCTTGACGATCTGGCCCCCGGTGCCGGAGTCCTCGACGTCGTAGAAGCGCCCCTTGCCCTGCTCCTCGGTGACGGTCTTGAGCTCCTCGCGGGACTCCTCGGGAGTCTTGTCGAGCAGGTCCTGGTAGGGCTGGTCCTCGTCGGCGCCGTAGATGGAGAACAGGCGGATCTTGCGCTCGGCCAGGAGCTTGGCGGCGTCGGGCAGGGGATAGATCTGCTCGTTGTCGGGGTCGATGACCTGGTTGTCGGTGGCCAGGATGATGGAGCGGGAGCGCTCCAGGCCCTGGTTGTCGAAGGCCTGGGCGCACGAGGCGAGCCCGTCGCCGGCCAGGGAGGAGCCGTTGATGCTGGAGTTCACCGTGCCGCCAAAGGCCTCCTGGTAGGCGAGCTGCTGCTTGTAGGTGACGTTCTCCGGGTCGATGTCCAGCACGTCGCCCAGCTCGCTGAGCTGGTCACGCAGCAACTCGTAGTCGTCCGTGAGCGGCACGATGGTCTGCGCGGCCGAGTTCCAGGCCACGATCCCCACCCGCTCGCCGTCGAAATCCTCCAGGATCTCGGAGAAGGTCGTCAGGACCGAGGAGTCGATCCTGACCATCGACGTCGACACGTCCAAGCATAGGACGATGTCTCGGTTGGCCAGGGCGTCGGAGCGCTCGGTGACGCGCACGGGCCGACCGGCGATGGCGGCGGCGCTCACCAGGCCCGAGACCAGCAGGACCGCCAGGAGCGCGTGCAGCCAGCGCTGAGCCCGGATGCGCTTGCGCACCGCCGGCAGCTGGAACAGGCTCGCCGAGTTGGCCAGACGGCGGGGCAGCTCGACGACCTGCTCGCTCCCCCGCCGGCTCCAGGACATCCCGGAGCGCTTGGGCGCCCCGGTGGAGGGGCCCAGGCCGGAGCGGCGGTCGATGATGAACACCGCGGTGATCGCCGCGGCGGCGATGACGACAAGAACAATGAACAACCAGAGCATCACCATCGGGTGACCACCTCCCTGGCGTGGGTAAGGGCCTCCTGCGCGGCGGCCTGCGGCTCACGGTCGAAGGAGGGCTGCTCCCACACGGCCAGCAGCTCTCCGACGTGCCCCAGCGGGTTGATGTCCAGGGGACGGCCCGCCGCGCGCACACTGCGCCGGCGCTCCTCCACCGAGCTCGGCCCGGCGGTCGCGGCCATGTCGAGGATCTCCGAGACCGTGGCCGTGGTGATCTCCTCCCCGCTGCGGGCCTCGGCGAAGCCGCGCAGCAGCGCGGCCAGCTCCAGGTGCAGCTCGCGCAGGTCCAGATCACCGGCGTCCCAGCGCTGGGAGATCTCGCTGAGACGCTCACCCCACTGGCGGCGCTCACGGGGCGCCATGGGGATGTCTCCGACCTCCTGGGAGATGTCGCGGCGGGTCACGAGGAAGGTCCGCAGCAGCCAGGCGGTCACCAGCAGGAGGCCGACGACCATGACGATGACCATCCAAATCGGCATGAGGACCGGGGGCATGATCTGCATGAGGTCACCGCCTCCCTCTGGCCACGGCGGCGCGCTCACGCTGGAGGAGCTCGGCGATGGAGTCGATGAGCGTCTCCTCGGAGGAGACGACGCCGTACTCCAGGTGCCGGGCGTCGAGCACCTGCTCGACGCTGGTGCGCCACTGCTCGCGCACCACGGCCGCCTGAGCGGCCAGGTAGGAGTCCGCGCGCAGGAAGGCGGGGATCTCGAAGGGCAGGTCGATGTCCCGCCCGCGGCCGCCGTCCGGGCGCAGCGGGTCGTCGTCCTCGATCTGGACGACGATCATCTCGTGCTGGATCGACAGGCGCCGCAGCCAGGTCGCGGCGTCAGGGCCGGGGTGGGCGGTGTCGGTGATGAGGATGACCAGGCTGCGGCGGCGGTGCCAGGTGCTCACCCGCTCCATGAGGCGCGGCAGGCTGGAGGGAGGGGCCCCGGGGGCCAGCTCGAAGACGCCGGGCGCCCCCTCAACGGGAGCGTCGAGGTCCTCATAGGTGCGGGCCAGCAGCGCCAGCAGGGTCTCCACGTGCTTGGCCCCGGAACGGGCCGGGCGCGAGATCATCCGGCCGGCGTCACCGGCCACGAGCGCCACCGAGTCCCCCCGCATCCGGGCCAGGTAGGCGAAGACCTCCGCCACTCCCAGGGCCAGGTCGCGCTTGTCCTCGCCCGAGGGGGTCATCGCCGCCATGGTCCGGCCCGTGTCCACGGCCAGCACCATGGGCATCATGGACTCGCGCTGGTAGCGCTTGATGACCGGCTGCCCCAGGCGGGCCGAGGACTTCCAGTCGATGTCGGAGATGTCGTCGCCGGGCCGGTAGAAGGACATGTCGTCGAAGTCCTGCCCGCGTCCGACGAACACCGACTTGTGGCGCCCGTCGAGCAGCCCCGTGGCGCGGCGCAGGGTCGGCAGACTCAGAGCTGCGCGCAGACGCTCGATCCGCGAACCGCGCCGGCCCTCGCCGGAATCGGACTCGGGCGCCCCGGGAGCGCCGTGTACCTCCGTGCTCATCGCTGTGCTGGTCCCCACCGGGCTCAGGGCGTGGGGACGGCCGCGAAGATGGCGTCGATGATCGCCTCGGGCGCGACTCCGTCGGCCAGGGCGTCATAGGTGAGCACCAGCCGGTGGCGCAGCACCCCGTGGCGCAGCAGGCGGACGTCGTCGGGGATGACGTAGGTGCGTCCCTCCTGGAGGGCGACGGCCTGGGCCACCTTCATGAGCGCGATGCCTCCACGGGGGGAGGCTCCCACGCGCACCTGCCGGTCCAGACCGGGCACGGGCCGCGGTCCTCCGCCGCGGGAGGTGTTGATGAGGGCGACGATGTACTGCTTGATGACGGGATCGACGTAGACCCGCTCGGCGGCCCGCTGCAGCCACTCGACGTCGTCGGTGGAGATGGGCCGACCGGTCACGGGCTGGTCGAAGGTCCCGTTGGAGATGCGGTCCAGGACGTCGGCCTCCTCGGAGGGCCGCGGGTAGGTGAGCACCTCCTTCATGAGGAAGCGGTCCATCTGCGCCTCGGGCAGGACGTAGGTGCCCTCCTCCTCGATGGGGTTCTGGGTGGCCAGGACCATGAAGGGGTGGGGCAGGGGGTAGACGACGCCGCCGATGGAGGTCTGGCGCTCCTGCATGGCCTCGAGCATGGCCGACTGGGTCTTGGCGCTGGAGCGGTTGATCTCGTCGAGCAGGACGATGTTGGCGTGGACCGGCCCCAGCTGGGTGGTCATCTCGCCGGTGGAGGAGTTGAGGATCTGGGTGCCCACGATGTCGTTGGGCATGAGGTCGGGCGTGCACTGGATGCGCCGGAAGGAGCCGGAGACCGCCGAGGCCAGCGTCTGGGCGGCGGTGGTCTTGGCCAGGCCCGGCACCGACTCCAGCAGGATGTGCCCACTGGACATGAGGGCGGTCACCAGGGCCCTGCGCAGCTGCTCCTGACCAACGACGCGCTGGGAGAAGATGTTGGCCACGGACTTGAGCAGCTCGCCGGCGCGCTCCACGTCGGCGTCCCCGGCGCCTCGACGGCTGGAGGCGGCCCGGGCCTCGCGGCGCAGCGTCTCACGGGACGGCAGGGGGCCGGTGTCGACCTTCTCCTCGGCCGGCGCCGCCGGTCCGGAGGGGTAGCCGGGAACCGTCATCCTGGATGACGTGGTCGGCACGGAGCCGGCCCCGGCGGTCTGCGGGTCGATCTGAGGAGGGACCGAGGGTGGCTGCTGCGTCGAGGCCGCAGTCCCCTGCCCGGCGGAGGAGCCGACGGGCTGACCGGCCGCTCGGGCCGCCGGCTGACCGGCCGGCTGGCCGCTCGACTGACCGTACTGCTGGCCACTGCCCCAGCCACCCGGCTGACTGCCGGGTTGGGCGCGGTGCTCGGGCTGCATGCTCATGGTTCTCCTCGCTCAATTCTGGCTTGATTCCTCGCGCCACGTGCTCGCGCCTGGATAGGCGACGCATTGGCAGGCTATACGAGCCGGGGCCACCTGTGGCGCGAGCGACGGGGAAGTCCTCCCCACAGCACCGGAAGGCCTCCACTTTTCACCGGATTCGCGCCACTTTGAAGGAAATGTGAGACGAGTCGTCATGGGGTGGCCGCCCCGCGATCAGAGCTGGCCGAGGTTCACCCGGCTCCCGGCCAGGCTCAGCCGGAGCCCGTCATCGGTGACGATGGCGCTGGTCGGACGCAGCCCCGACGGCAGAGACTTCGCGGGGATCGTGATCTGCGGGGAGTCCAGCCCGACATAGCTGAGCATGCTGTCCTGCCCCGTGCCGACGTCGACGCCGAGGGTGTTCCCGCTCATCCGGGTGGAGGTGATGGTCAGGATCAGGCTGCCGTCGGCACCCAGCGACGGGGCGATCTCGGCCTCACCACTCAGACCGAGCACGGACATCGAGGCCTGGATGCCTCCCGGATCCTGGGCGCTCGTCCCGGTGCGCTTGGCCTGAAGGGTAATGCCCTTGAGCTTGGGGTGCGATGCGGCGGCGAGCGTGGCCACCTGCTGCCAGCTGACGGTGCCCGACGCCGCCACCGTGTCGGTCTGATAGGGCTTGTGCAGGCTGATGTGGCTCAGATCGACATCGACGTCGCTGAGCGTGACCGAGGCGTTGCTCTGCCCCTTGGAGGTGATCGTCAGGCTCGGGGAGTCCACGCTCAGACTGTCCAGTGAGCCGCCGACGACCTGACTCAGAACGATTCCCCTGGTGGCGATCCGGGCGTCCGGACTGAGCCCCGGCAGGGCCGAGCGCACGGCGGAGTCGACCTGCCCGCGCACGAGGTACTCCGCCCCGACAGCCCCGGCGCTCAGGATGACGACGAGCACCACCAGGACCGCCACCCACCGTCGAGCGCGACGTCGACCGGCAGGGTGGGGGAGGTCATCCTCGAAGAACTCCTCCTGCGAGAGGTCGTCCTCCTCGGGATCGTCCGCCAGGACCTCATGGAGGAGGGCCCGATCGGAGAGCTCCTCCTCGGTCGCGTCATCCTGCACCCGAGGCGAGTCCGCGTCACTGTGGTGACTCATCGCTCCTCGCGTCACGTCATCGCCTCGGCGCCGACGGCGAGCTCTGGGCCACCGGGGCGGTGCTCACCGAGCGCTCGGCCGTCTGGTCGGCGGGGGCCTGGTTGGCGGCCCGCTCCTCGTCAAGCATGTAGAGGTCCTCGGCGGTAACCATGAGAGTGGACACGGCGTGCTCCACCAGGGCGGTACGCCGGTTGGAGGCGGCTCCGGCCACCCGGCCACCGCGCAGCCCGCGCACCCCCACCCGGTCGAGCTTCTCGCAGACGTTGTCGAGCTTGCGGTTGAACTTGGTCAGCGGCCAGCCCAGGCGCGCCGCGGCCGCCGCGGAGGAGGGGATCTCAGCGGCCCCGGTCCCGGCCCGTTTGAGCACCGGCTCGGACAGCGCCAGGACGAGCAGCAGCTGGGAGCGGGTCATCGGAGTCACCCCGATGGTGGTCTGGCCGGAGGACTGGCGCACGCCGTCGATCCCGGAGAAACGGTCCTCGCCGGAGGTGATGAGGTTGATCTCGTAGGTGGTGGGGCCTGCGGAGAAGGTGAGGATGACCCGCGGGAAGACCAGCGGCATGCGGGCCCCCGGGGCCAGCCGGGACTGGACCAGCCCCTCGCCGTCGGTCAGGGTGGCCGACAACCGCGAACCCTCGTTGGCGATCCACCAGAGGTTCTCGGAGTGGGCAAAGACCAGGAAACGGCGGTGGAGGTAGGGGTTGTCGTCGATATCGAGGTCTCCGCCTCGGCCGATGACGAAGGTGTCGGCCGGAGCGACCCGGTGAATCTCTCCGGAGAAGTCCAGGACGAGCTCGTCGGGCTGCTCAGGATCGACCTCCGGCATCTCCGTCCACGTCAGGTCGCTCATGAATTCTCCTTCCACGGTCCCGGCTCATGATCGGCCGGGTCCAGTCTCGCTGAGATGCCGGAACCGCACCGGCCAAGCACAACCACTCGGACAGTGACCTCAGCCACTACGGAGCCTCAGCCACGACGGCGGATCGATACGGAGCGTCACTCCGTCACCAACATCCATGAGGTCCCCCATGAAGACCGGCGTCGGCATTCCCGATCCCAGCAGGACCGGCGTCGCACCGGGGCGAGCCAGGACAGTGCCGTTGGACGAGCCCAGGTCCTGAGCCAGCACGCTCCACCCCGAGGTCGTGAGCATGAGGTGGGAGCGCGAGACCATGTGCTGCGGGCTGGCCACCGGGACCAGGGCCACGATGTGCGGATCACCCCCGGCCTGCACCTGGGGGGCGCGTCCGATGACGACGTCGCCGGCGACCTCGACGGCGGCGCCGGTCGACAGGGTCAGCGTGGCCAGAGCCGGCCGGCGCACGTAGGAGGTCACTCCCGGCAGGGGCTGGGCGCAGATCAGGCACTCCCGGAGCTCGGGAGGATTGGGGTGCCCCTGGGGGCAGATCGAGGCCCGCACCGGGGGCGCCGCGATCAGCGCCGCCTCGGAGGCGGAGACGACCTCCGTGTTGGGCAGGGCCTCCAAGGGCTGGGGCTCCCGGACGGGCTGGGGCTGCTTGCTCTTGGAGTTGTCCGGCGCCGTGGGGGTGTTGGCCGTCGGGCTGCCGCCCGAGCTCGCCGAGGGGGCGGTGGGGGCCCGGTGGGCGCCGCGGCGCCGACGCCCCGAGCCGGGCTCCGGCTCGGGGTAGTCCGGGAACGGGCTCACGTCGCCGGTCTCCAGGCCCTCCGCAGCGGCCTCAGTGGTCTGCGAGAGCTGCTGCTGCGGCTCGACGGGGTCGTCGGGGTCCTCCCAGACGCCCGTCTCCAGCAGCTCGGGAGCCGAGTCCGTGGAGCTGTTGGATTCGGCAGGAGTCGCAGCCTCGGCGGAGGAAGGGGCCTCGTCAGAGGAAGGGGCCTGGGCGGGGCAAGCGACCTCGGTAGGAGAATCGGCCGCGGCGGGAGAAGGCACCTCCAGGGGCACCGGCGCCGGCTGCGGCTCCTGCTCCTGCTCCGGGGCAGCCTCCTGGGGCGAGCCGGAGATCGGGGAGATCGGGGTGATCGGTCTGAGCAGCGTGGTCTCGTCACTGGGCTCGGCCGGGACGATCCCGCTGGGCTGCGGCGCCATGGACCGCAGGTCCGAGCGCCGCAGCGCTGCGGCCCGCGAGGGCGCGGCGTCCTGGGGGGAGGGCTCGCTCAGTGCCGCGGGGGCCGCCGGCCCCACCGTCGGCAGGTAGGTGCCGCCCAGGGCCTGCAGGACCCGCAGGCCCGTCTCCACGGAGACGCCGCCGGCCTGCGAGCCGGCAGCCGGGTTGATGACGGCGGTCCCGTCAACGCCGTCGACCCGCAGAGCACCGTCCGACAGGCGCGTCAGCCCCTCGGGCAGCGGAATCCGCTCGCGTGGCAGGGATGGGGAGGGAACCGGGGAGATCGTCACTGCGCCCCCTGACTGCTCGCGCCACCGGGGCGGGACGGGTGCGCCGTCGGCGGAAGATCCGGCACCTGGAGGGCGTCGACGACGACAGCGGTGGTGTTGTCATGCCCTCCGCCCTCCAGGGAGGCGGCCACGAGGAGCTCGGCCGTGCGCTGCGCCGTGCACCCGGCCGCCAGCACGGTGGCGATGGCCTCGTCGTCGAGCTCGTCACTGAGTCCGTCGGAGCAGATGAGGAGTCGGTCCCCGGCGGCCACCGGAACGGTGTAGAGGTCCGGGACGCCGGAGTCGGCGATGCCACCGCCCAGCGCCCGGGTGACGATGTTGCGGCGGGGGTCGCGGCGCGCCTGCTCGGGGGTGAGCTCACCGGTCTCGATGAGAATCTGGACCCGGGAGTGGTCGCGGGTGACCTGGGAGAGCATGTTGTCGCGCAGCAGGTAGACCCGGGCGTCCCCGATGTTGAAGATGACCCAGGTGGGACGCGTCACCCCCTGCTCGTCCGGAATCCAGGTCAGGATGACGCCGGCGATCGTCGCGCCGGGCAGGTAGGCGGCGTGGGACGGGATGGCGATGATCGCCTCCTGCGCGGCCACCACCGCGCGGACCACCGTGTCGATGTCGGTGATGGTCGCCCCGGCCAGGGAGTACAGGGAGTCAAGGGCCACCTGCGTGGCCATACGGCCGGCGGCGTGCCCGCCCATGCCGTCGACGACGACGAAGGCCGGAGCGATGGCGAGGTAGCCGTCCTCGTTGATCGTCCGCAGGCGCCCCACGTCAGTGGCCGCACCGACAACGACCTCCGAGGCCCTGATGCCGTCCTCACCGCGGATCACGATGGCATCGGCATCAGCACGAACGTGCTCGGTCATCGGCTCCCTTTCACTTGCGTCGCGTGCACTCCCCTAGTAAACCCCAGCACCCCGTCCGGAACCACCGCGCCACCGCCCTGATTCCACCATGTGGGAGCCCACACCCGATCGGAGGCCGGCGGCGCCGGCCCCGCTGCACCCGCCGAACGGGCCTGCCTCACCGCCGCGGTCGGCGACGATCCGCCGTCGTCGGACACTGACGAGCTGCGGCCGTGACCCGTCAGGCAGTCGGATTCACGGTGTCCTCAGGTAGTCTTCCAACGTGGCCGGCTGACCGACCCCTATGCCGCCGAGGTGGTACTGCGTTCCCTGACTCGGTATCACGGGCGGCCCGACACCCGACCCGCGACGGCCCCAGGTGCCGGTCACAACCTGGACCGACGTCGTTTTCCCGACCCTCGAAGGACCCAGCATGTCTCAGGCCAAGGACGAGCTTGTCGCGCGAGCGCAGGATCCCAATGCAGAGTTGGAGACCCTCCACCAGCTGGCGCAGAACTACCCCGGCCTGCGCCCCTACATCGCCGCCAACCCACGCACCTATCCCGCCCTCCTGGAGTGGTTGGGAACCCTGGGTGACCCCGCGGTCGATGCAGCCCTGGCCTCTCGCAACAGCCAGCCCCAGTCAGCGCCGTCGGCGCAGTCGGCGCAGTCATCGCCGCAGCTGGCGGTGGTCTCACCCCCCGGCGCCCAGCCGAGCGCGCCGTCGGCCAGGTCCTCCGAGGCCCCCACGCAGGTGACCCTGCCCCGTTCGCTCCAGCCCGGCAGCGCGGTCTCCGGCGCCTCTGCGATCTCCGCCACCAGCTCGAGGAGCGCCGCGAGCGCACCGAGCGCCTTCAACGCGGCCGGCGCGAACACGCAGGTTGACGGCTTCCAGGCCGCAGGCGACCCGACCGTCTCGGTGCCCACGTCCCACCCCGCCCAGGCGGTGGCCTCCCAGTCACCGGCCCGGCCGGTTCAGCCCGCCCTGCAGCAGACCTTCCAGCAGTCCGCGAACGTCTCTCAGGCGCAGAGCCCGGTCATTCCGGCTGCCGTGCAGCAGGCCCCCGCAGTGGCCGGCGACGACGGCGTCTTCGGCGTCGGCACTGAGGACGACGACTCCGAGGCCCCGTCCTCCTTCCTGACCTCCAACCGCATCCTGCTCATCCTGGCGCTCCTGGTGGCCACCGTCCTGGTCTTCCTGGCGACCTGGTACCTCTCCGGGGGCAGTGACAAGGGCTCGGCCGCCGACTCGGGCACCGAGGCCCCGGCCGACTCCGGCCAGGCCGCGGCTCAAGACGGCGCCTCCCCGGCCTCCCAGTCCGCCTCCCCCTCGGCCTCGGCCACCCCGAGTGCCTCGGCGACGCCCACGCTCAAGGCACCGGCGCCCGCCAATGCTCAGGAGCTGTCGGCCTTCGACGCCCCCAGCGGCAACATCAGCTGCACCCTGAATGACAACAACCTCACCTGCGTCATCAACGAGCACGCCTCGACCGCTTCCTGCCCATCCTCGAAGCCGCTGACGGTCACGATCGGCACGGACGGGAAGTCCAGCCAGAGCTGCGGGTCCACCTTCTCCACCAAGGGCGTCAGCCTCAGCTACGGCTCCGCCGCCAAGAACTCCACCTTCGCCTGTGAGTCAGCAGACTCCGGCATGCAGTGCTGGAGCCAGGTCACCGGTCAGGGCTTCATCCTCAGCCGCGAGAGCGTGACCCCCACCACCCACCGCAGCAACTGATCCGTTTCACCCCAGGTCGGAGCCCCGCCCGCCGGGGCTCCGACCCGTCCTATTCCTCTGAACTTCCTCTGAACTTCCTCCGAGCCGCACCTTCCAGCAGCGCACGACGTCCGACATGGCCACCTCCTACCGAACGATCCTCATTCACCCCGGCGCCCGCTCCTTCACGAGCGCCGGGCTCATCGCCCGTTTCCCCATGTCCATGGTGGGGATCTCCACGATCCTGGCGGTCGAGGAGCTCTACGGCTCCTACACGGCCGCGGGCCTGGTCAGCGCCGCGAACTTCGTAGCCATGGCCATCGGGGCGCCGATCCTGGCCCGCTGCGTCGACCGCTACGGCCAGTCGCGGGTCATGCTGCCCGCGGTGCTCGTGTCGTCCTTGAGCCTGGTGGGGCTGGCCGGCGCCGCCGCCGTGCACGCGCACCTGGGGATCCTGGCCGCCCTGTCGGCCCTGGCCGGCGGCCTGGCCGGTTCCATGGGCTCACTGGTGCGGGCGCGCTGGACGGCGATGCTCACCCGCCCTGAGGAGGTTCACGCGGCCTTCTCCCTGGAGGCGGCCCTGGACGAGGTGGCCTTCATTCTCGGGCCGGTGCTGGCCACGGCCCTGTGCACGACGCCGTTCCTGCCGGTGATCTCGGGCTGGGTGTGCTGCGTGGCGATGCAGCTGGTCGGGGGGCTGTGGTTCCTCGGCCAGCGCGCCACTGAGCCCGCGCCGCACCCGACTCGGCCGCGGCGCACCGCCGAGGCCGCCGAGCAGTCGGATCAGACCGCGGCGCACCCACCGGTGATGCGCTACGGCGCGATGGTGTCCATCGCCATCGTCTTCCTCATCCTGGGGGCCCTGTTCGGGGCCAACGACGTCGCCGCGGTCGCCTTCGCCACCGAGGCCGGGCACAAGTCCGCCTCGGGTCTGGTCCTGGCGGTGTGGGGCGTGGGCTCTTTCGGCGCAGCCCTCCTCTACGGCTCGCGCACGTGGGGATGGCCGCTGTGGAAGCAGCTCATGGCCGGGCTGGTGGGGCTGGCGGTGGGGGCCTCGACCTTCGGTTTCGCGCCGAGCCTGGTGGTGCTGTCCGTCCTGGCCCTCCTGACGGGGCTGGCCATCGCCCCCACCCTGACCAGCGGCAACAACATCGTGCAAGTGACGGTGGCCCCCTCCCAGCTGACCGAGGGCCTGGCATGGGTGAGCACGGCCCTCAACATCGGGGTCTCGATCGGGTCCCTGCTGGCGGGGCAGGCCACCGACGCCGGTGGCTCGCGCGCCGGGTACCTGGCGGTGGCCGCCTTCGCCTGGGGCGCCGTCGTGGTTGGTGTCCTGGGGCTGCCCGCGCTGAGGCGAGCGCGGACCAGCGGCTCGCTGGGTGGTCACTGAGCGTCCTCGGCGGGCGACTCAGTTCCCAGCGTTCTTGGTGACTCTTCTACACTCAGCACGATGCCGATCGCAGGAAATCCACAACACGCCCCCCTTCCCTCCCAGTCGGGCACCGGCCCCACGGGGCACCCCGGCCGTGGGAGCGGGATGCCTGCCGCCCGACCTCCGCGGCTGGTGGCGGCCACGCGCGCCGTCGCCTCGTCGCCCGTCGTCGCCGCTTTGGGATGGCTGGCCCTGCTGGTGCCCGCCTACTGGTCCCTGGTGGATGAGCACGGCCAGTGGCTGTTCAAGCTGGATTCCTTCGTCTACTACGAGGCCGTCCGTCAGTGGCTCGACGGCGGGGACCTCTACAGCTGGTACGCCAACCCGGGCCAGCACCTGTGGCCCTTCACCTACACGCCCCTGGCGGCCTGGGTGATCTCGCCCCTGACCTGGATGTCGTACCAGCAGGCCACCGTGCTGCTGATCGTGGCCACACCGCTGTGCGCAGCCGTGACCGCCTACGCGGTTCTCAGGCGGCTGGCCGTCGCGCCCCGGATGGCACGCAGCCTGGCACCGTGGCTGGCGCTCATCGGGGTCATCGCCCTGGAGCCCTTCCCCAAGACCATGGAGTACGCGCAGGTCAACGCCATTCTCATGGCGCTGGTGGCCGTGGACCTGTTCCTGGTTCCTGAGCGCTCGCGCTGGCGCGGGGCCCTCAGCGGCCTGGCCGCCGCGATCAAGCTGACGCCGGCGGTCGCGATCCTGGTGCTCCTGGCACGCCGGGAGTGGCGGGCGGCAGCCACTATGGCGGGCAGCGCCGTCGGACTGACGCTCCTGGCCGCCCTGGCGGCCCCCGCCGAGTCCTGGGAGTTCTTCACCTCGGCCATGTGGGATCCGGGGCGCGCCGGTTTCGCCGACTACTCGGGCAATCAGAACCTCAAGGGCGCGATTGCCCGGGGGCTGCCGGAGTCCGCCTGGAACCTCACCTGGGCGGCGTGCTCCCTGCTCGCCGTGGCGGCGGCCTGGTTCCTGTGCCGACGGCTGGACCGGCTGCGGGGAGCCGGCGGCGCGGCCGGGGGTCCCGGCCAGGACGACGGCCTGATCCTGTCCCTCCAGATCAGCGTGGTCATGGTGCTCGGCCTGCTCATCTCCCCCATCTCCTGGTCGCACCACTGGGTGTGGTGCCTGCCCGTGCTCATGTCGGTCGCGGCGGCGGCCTGGCGCTGGCGCTCGACCGCGCTCGGCGTGGCCGGCGCCGCCGGGTTCCTCGTCTTCGTCCTGGCGATGCAGTGGTGGTTCCCCGAGCAGAACCACGTGGAGCAGAACTGGCCCGTCTGGGCCAAGGCCGTCGGCTCGAGCTACACCTGGTGGGCCCTGGGCTGCGGGGCCGTCCTGTGGTGGGCGAGCGGCCGGCGACTGAAGGCCTCACGCCGCTGAGAAGCGCTGGGAGGCGCTCGCGTTCGTACCGTAGGTCGCGCCTTCGAGGGGTAGAGGGTACGAACCGGCGGCCTACCCTACGAACGCGCGGCGCTTCATCACTGTGCTGTCTCCTCACTTCTGAGACACTCGCTCGGGCGGCGACCTTGGGCAGGCCGGTGGCCTTGGTGGCGAGGGCGGGCCAAAGGGAAGAGGTCTGGCGGGGCATCGGTGTCCACAGCGCTGACATTAACCCCGAATCGGGACTGCACCCCGGTGAAGAACCGCAGGATTCCAACGATCCCCGCCGGGTGCTTCGACGGCAGGCTCGCTCATGTCAGCGCTGTGGACACCGGCGACCTACCCTACGAACGCACGGGAGCAGCCCCACCCTGCAGCGGCACGCCTGCGGGCAAAATGCGGCCCAACCACCAGGGGAGTGAAGAGCGCGTACGCACCTAGTCAGGTGCCGAAAGACTGACGTGGGTCTACTGCGCAAAGTAGAAAGAGACGTATATTATTACGGATACTTACAAGAGCCGCCCGGAACTCATTAATCGAACGTTCCCGAAGGGATGACACTATGCGTCAGAAGATTCGTTTTCTCACCAGAACTCTTGGCCGCCGCGAGACGCTCAAGTACCTGTCGATCGCGACTATAGGCGCAGCAATCAGCCCACTCACTGGCTGCTCTGGAACAACACTCGCCTTTAAGAAGTTTGCCGTCGGTAAATGGGGAATTTCTTTCGACAATTTGCCCGACTGGAGAGACGCCGTCCTGACGGTTGGCGATGGAACCTGGGACCTGAAGGCGAGAAAAGACGACGCGCCATATCGAACCGGTCATGGAGCATGGGTTATGTCTGGAACATCTGTGACTGTGACAGAAGAAGGAGAGGAGAGGAACTTTGTATATGAATATCAAGATACCGCTTCAGGAATCCCCAAAGAACTAGACACCAAAGACATGCCGGAGTCGTTTACTTGGGCTCACGGAACTGACGAAGAGGAGGATAGGAAAAGTCGATTCAAGTTCTCTGTTCAGTGGGATCAAGAAGAGCAAACTTTAACATTAAGACAAAATGAAACACCATCACGGGAAGCATTCTCACTTACAGCCAAGAAGCGCAGAAAGTAGCGACCTATATGCAAATACACCGGATATTGAGTTAGTTCAATCAAAACCTCCCACCGATTAATACAGGCCACCCCAAAGTCTAACCTGAAATCAGAATACGACACCTCCAACTTCGACGAAATCGAGACTCGGAGAAAACTTCGGCCACAAACGAGAAGCCGAACAAGCCTTACCGTCGACATACAGCCCTAGGGTTAACCACATCGCAGCAACCATCGCGCAGTGACTGGTTCCACTCCACACGCTGATGTACATCACCCAAACTCGCGACCTGACAACCCAACCTATCAAATCCCGGTTCATCTTGAACAACTCAAGCTGAAGTTGAGTCATGCGACCGGGCGCCACCAAGCATTGATAGGTAACGGAGGCTGACTGCCGACCGCCCTGGGGAACGGCGACCTCGCAGCCACTCGTAAATCACCGTCGCCACCGAGGCCGCTCCAGCGATTCCCGCAGGCATAGCACCACCAGGAACAGCCGCCGCAACTCCGATAGCCGCATGTACGGAGTTGCTCCGGATGATTTCGCCGAAACTTCTCTTCCGAACCTCTGCATTGAGCTCGCGAGCACTTTCGCGCATAGCATCCTCGAATGATGCGACAGCTAAGTTAGTCGGCATCCCCGAATTCTCCGAGACTTCTAAACGATCAAGTCCCTGACGAACGTCGTACCGAAACTTGGAAAACGCATCCTCCTTGCGGATGCTCAACGCATCCTTGACAGTAAGCCTCTTTGGGTCCAAGTTCGGAATCTCCCCAAGGTCAAGCCGTCCACTATGACGACCTGGACCGATATCGCCCTTAATACCAGCCGAGACGACTTCAGTGAACAAGCGTCGCTCAAGGGCCCCCTTGAATGCCAGGTCACACGCAGGGTCAGAAGCGACGACGGCAAACTGCCACGACACCTCGATCAGCGCTGCGCCGAGCATGACGACGAACGCCTCAGCTTCGTCAATCGACCTCGGCGCTGGGATGGAGATACCGAAGCGCCGATAGAGTTCCTGAACCTCCAACACATATTCGGCAAATAGCCCCGGAGAAGCGATTCGAATGTGTCCGGCAGCCTCCACGAAGTTAGTGAATACCCTCATGGACGAGTCCACGCCAAACACCTTGAGCACCGCAGTTCGCACGTCGTCAGACAAATCGGGACGCACGGAAGTGGTTCGAAGAACCTTCGCGTCTATAAGCGGCTCAAGCTCTGCAAGGTCACGCGTCACAGCTGTAAACTTCTGTAAAGCAGCAAACACGCCTTGCTCTCGGCGGACGCGTTCGAGCGCAAGGATGGGATCTGCAACTACAAGTCCGTCGTGTATCAGCATCATGGTCAGCGCCCTTTGGAGAACCCCCCTCCCCGACCCTCCGACGAGGGCCCGGTCAGCGAAGGTGTGATGGCTGACGAGTGGCCAAATTTCGCCATCCTTGACAGCAGGTGGTTGCTGTGGACGCGACCTCCAAAAGTCGAGGATCAGCTCAAGATCTCGTTCTCGAAGTGTCAGTCCCTCATCCACAACTTCTGACGGCATCCTGTTGAATACATGAAGGTATGCCTCGTTGAGATTCGGCTGAGCCATCTTCCTATCCTCCATATCTTGATAGCCGCTGACTTGCTATAATGTCATATTACCCATCGCATCACTCGCCCCGATCGCCCAGAGCGGACCAGTTCTGGACTGGAGTGCATGTTAAGGAATCGTGAGCAGGCAGGAGGAAAACTGCTCCGCTATCAACGTACCGACAGGTGAACAGTTAATATCTCTGAGTCCCTGCTCCGAGAGCCGCCATGGATCCGTCGAATGTGACCTGCAGCCCTCGTCGTACCGCACAGGACTAGAACGTCTGAGGGCGGTCGACACATCTGCGATCCAGGCCCCGGGAGCCTAGACTGGTTACCGCTCCCCTGAAGCCCAGCACCGAGACTCAAGGGCGCTACACACGATCACGGTGACTTGGATCTCAGAGAAGGAGCGTTATGCCGTCTGAACCAACTCCCTTGTGCCACGGCAATGGCCCTGAAGACGACAGAGCGTGTTTAACCTATCACAACTGCAGCAGCACTGTCCCAGAGGACATTACTAACGCCGGCACCAGCAGCCAACTGACTGAATCGACTGGGGAAATCTACTGGGGGCTCGCTCGGCACGATGAGAACTACAAGACCCTGTTTGGTGATGCACGACAAGCACTTGCTCTGCTGCCTGAGCTAGAGGACGTAGCCACTTCGCTCCTCCCCAAACCTACCGTGGTTGCAGACATCCCATCGTTCCTCCAGGAACAGATCGACAGTGGGGAACTCGGTTTCCAGGTTGACCGTTCAGGTGATAATCTCGCGCACCTGGTCGATCAGAATGGGCGGATACGTCACGTTCTACGGCTCGACACGAAACACCTCGCCCCGGAGTTGTCGCAGGCGTGGAACAACCTCCGAACCAGGGCCATGCAATTCGAGATCATGAGGGGACTGCGTGAAATCGAGGAAGCTGTCTCCGAGGTCAAGGCAGGGCTTCAGGATGACCGTCTTGCTCTCGTGGACAGCGCGTGGTCACTCATCGAGCAAGCACACCACGTATCGGACAGCGAAAACCGCAAACTTCTGCTCAACCAAGCCCTGGACAAGGCCGTCGTAGGGCAGGACCAAATCACCCGATCCATCGCCCGCGATCTTGCCAACCTCAATAGGCACAGGGAACGTGGGGGTCTGGGGTTTCTGATGGCCGAGGCGACGACTGCAATCCAGTCGCAGATGTCTTTGACTGAGAAGAACGCGGAGTGCGCCGAACAGGTCGTGCGTGCGGTTGCGGCGCTGGAGAGCGCGACCCGAGCAGCCGCCCTAGTACACATGCATCACGGCGAGCAAGACGCCGCAAGGACAACACTCAGCCAGTTCCAGAACCTGCTCAAAGACCTACACCTGGACAACGATGCCGCCATCACAACGCTCAGCTCATTCGCTCATAAGGACCAGAAGCCGCACCTTGCCAAAATCCTCTCGTCTCATACTCGTGCGCTCGAGATCTGCGGAGCGGAGACCGAGCCTCCCCTGATGCTGTCTCCCGGAGGTGCAAGTACCGACACGCCAACAGATGCGGAGGAGTCTGCCGACAGCTGCGTCGCCGTGCCGACATGTGACGAGTGCGGCAGGGACATCGAGACTGGCGCGGCCCTATGCGCCTACCACCGGGGCAAGAAACGAGAGAAACATACGCGCCGCTTCGCGGTGGCGGCGGGTCTTACGGCAGTGGCGGCCAAGAAATACGGGCCCATGGCCCTGAAATCCGCACGTATGGCAGCAAAAATTGTGGCTCGATCATAGGAGCCCCGAACGGCTGCCGCCCCTTTTTCTGAGCGTCTGAGCGGCGCGTAGTCCACCTGGCGTCGTCTTGTCGTCGGAGCGCCTCTATATGCCACTGGGCGGCGTGTCGTGACAGAGCCCGTCCCCATCACCCCAGAAGCCCTTCGCATCGGCCCCCTTGGAATCGGCCCGTCGTCTAGGATCCAGGGGTGCCCCTCTCCGACATCGCCCGCGCCGTCGAGGACCGGTTCCATCGCGATACCGTCCCGGTCCTCAAGCGTCAGGGCTGGCGCCCCCGCGTCATTCCCTACGACGGATACGGCACCAGCGCCCCGGCTCAGCCCGGCCCGACGGCGCCGCAGCACCAGGACACCGCGGCCCAGCGCAGCGCGGCCGGAGTCCACCGGCGCCCCGCCTCAGCCTCCCGCAGAGCCTCCTCCGACTCCTCCCAACCCGCCACGTCCACCCGGCCCGCCCCCATGGCCCGGGTCCTGGCCCGCATGGTGATGCGTCCCCAGGACGCCCCCGCCGAGGGACCCCTGTTCCGCTCCCTGCCCGACACTCTTCCCGTCAGCGCCGCCCAGGCCCGCAGCTTCGCCATGACCGGGCTGAGCGACGCCCAACGCGGCTGGCGTCTGTTCATCGAGGTGCCGGTGGCCTTCCTGCCGGTGACGGTCCACGTGGGTCGGGCCAGTGTGCGCACCCGGGCCGACCGCAGCGGCTACATCGACGTCGTCGTGCGCGATCACGGCCTGGAGCCCGGCTGGCACGAGGCCAGGATCGAGGCGATGGGGGCGCACGCGGTCGCCGCCAAGGTCCTCATCATCCCCGAGGGCCCGCGCCTGGGCATCATCTCCGACATCGACGACACCGCCATGGTCACGCACGTCCCGCGCGTACTCGTGGCCGCCTGGAACCAGCTCGTCAAGTACTCCTCGGCGCGCGAGCCCGTCCCCGGGATGGCCGAGCTCTACTCGCGCATCCAGGCCGCCCACCCGGGCACCCCGATGATGTACCTGTCCACCGGGGCCTGGAACGTCGTCCCCACCCTGCGCTCCTTCTTCTCCCGCCACGGCTTCCCCTCGGGGCCCGCGCTCATGACCGACTGGGGGCCGACCAACACCGGCTGGTTCCGCTCGGGCATCGAGCACAAGCGCACCGAGCTGCGCCGGCTCATGATCGACCTGCCCCAGATCACCTGGATCCTCTTCGGCGACGACGGCCAGCACGACCCACACATCTACGGCGAGGCCGCCCGCCACCACGCCGACCGGATCGCCGCCGTCGCCATCCGCCGTCTGACCGCCACCCAGCAGGTGCTCGCCGGAGGGCTGACCGCCCACCCCATGGGCATCGGGCCGGAGGCCCGGACCCTGGCCGAGGCCGACGTGCCCGTCGTCGTGGGCGCCGACGGCTACGAGCTGGCCCGCCTCCTGCCCCGCGAGCTGCTGGAGGCCGCCCCGCGCCGCTGACGGCCTCACGGCGGCCACCGCTGAGAGCAGGCCGTTTCCCGGCCGGCCCCTCCATGCGGCATGTCTCACGCAGACCCTTCCACCAGCCTCGATCCCCGCCAGCATGCGGATCGGCCCGCAGCCTGCCCGGTTCACAGGGACGGCACAGGCCCGCCCTACACGGACGACAGGCCCCGGCGGTTACCTGGGTTCATCGGGGCAGACGCCCCCGTTCCCATCCCCAACGAACAGGAGGAATCAGATGTCCCCCTTCTCCACAGACTCCACCGGTCCGGCAGAGCCCACCAGCCCCACCGGCCCGAACGGCCCTACCAGCTCCGCTGCCTCGACGGCCGCCTCGTTGCGCCGCCACGCGATCCTGGCCGACCTCAACCTGCTGCAGGTGGCCACCCTCATGGGCACCGGGCTGCTGGTGACGCTCGGCGTCATCCTGGGCGGCCGCTCCTACATCACCACCGTCACACCGGACGGCCTGATTGCCTCCCAGCCGAGCGCCCACGGCACCAGCGTCCAGGACCCCGCGGCGGGCTCGATCCCCTCCTCCGGCGACTCCTCGGAGAATACTGTGTGATTCCAGGGGCGAGGACCGCGCCAGCCCCGCAGCGCCCCCGCGCGTGACGCTGTGGGCGATCACGCGGGCCACGAGCCCCCTTCACGTCAGTCGCCCCGGCCCCCGGCCGGTATGGTGATGGCTCACCCAGCAGTGCTTCCTTCAAGCTCAGGAGACGATATGGCCGGCAAGATCCCCTTCATCCTCGGACTCGGCGCGGGATACGTGCTCGGGACCCGCGCGGGGCGCGCCCAGTACGAGCGCATCAAGACCGCGGCCTCCAAGGTCGCCGAGCAGCCCTTCGTGCGCACCCGGGTCGACGCCGCCTCCAGCCACGTCAAGCAGGCCGTGCGCACCCAGGGCGAGGCCGTCACCGAGAAGGTCGCCGACGCCGTCAAGGAGCGGCTCTTCGGGGCTCCCTCGAGCAAGAGTGGCGCGCAGTCCCAGCCCGTCGACGCCGGTCAGGCCAGCGTGCGCCCGGTCGGTGAGAGTTCCTGAGGCCGCCTCGAGGCCGGCTGAGCCCGGCTAACCCCTTAGTCCGCCCCTAGCCCTGCTCGGGCTGCTGGGAGGAGGTGCCCTCCTGCGCCGTCTGCCCGCCGCGGCCGCGCCAGGAGGGGGCCTTGAGCGGCCCCATCATGAGCCCCCGGCGCCAGCCCACGAGCGCGCCGTTGGCCTCGCGCCGCCCGGCCCGGCGCCGTTCCCGGTCGGAGATGACCGGCAGCTGCCAGGAGCGCCAGTAGGCGAGCACGCACAGGCCCGCACCGACCACGGTGGACACGAGCATGGCGTGAGCGTCGGCCACCCCCGCCTTGACGGCCACGACCTGGGTGCCGGCGGCGATGAGCGCCGGGATCGCGTAGAGCTTGTTGCCCCCGAAGACGGCCGGGGTCTCCCCCACCGCGACGTCGCGGATCATGGAGCCGCCGATGGCGGTGAGGCAGCCCAGCAGGAGTGCCGGCATGACGCCAAGCCCATAGGTGAGGGCCTTCGAGGCCCCGGTGGCGGCCCAGCAGCCCAGGATGACGGCGTCGGCCACCACGAGCAGGCGCCGGGTGGGCCGCGAGGTCAGCGGCACGAACCAGGCCACCGTCGCCCCCAGGCAGGCCGTGTAGAGGTAGTAGGGGTCGGTCAGAGCGAAGGGCGGGCCGGCCTGGATCATGACGTCGCGCAGGATGCCGCCGGCGGTGGCCGTGAGCATGGCCAGGACGACGAAGCCCACCAGGTCGAAGTTCTTGCGCCGGGCGATGAGCCCGCCCAGGATCCCGTTGAGCAGGACCCCGCACAGGTCCAGCAGCCGGAAGGTGTCGGTCAGGGACGCCGGCATGTGAAGCGTAAGGGAAGAGAGGTCCAGCACCCCGGTTGCCCGCCTTTCGCTCCTGTCATGCTCCTGTCACGGCGGCTGTCCCGCCGTCGATCCCGGTGTCGGACCGGCAGCCCGCCGCTACCGGGCACCTTAGTCCACGGCGCAGCGTGGGGCGGACACCCGACCGCCGCGGACCGCGCGTTGCGGCGACACGAAACCTCGGGTGGTCAGGGCGCTGAGGCTCGCGCCATGATCGGGGCGTGTCCTCCCGCTACTCACCCCCCAAGGACCTGAGCCGCTACGCGTGGCTGTCCATCGGTGCCGCACTGGCCACGATCGCTCTCAAGGGGGCCGCGGCCTGGCTGACCGGCTCCGTGGGTCTGCTCTCCGACGCCGCCGAGTCCGTGGTCAACCTCATCGCCGCCGTCGTCGCCCTCATCGTGCTGAAGATCGCGGCCAAGCCGGCCGACGCCGACCACCAGTTCGGGCACTCCAAGGCCGAGTACTTCTCGGCCGTCGTCGAGGGCGTCATGATCTTCGTGGCCGCCGCCGTCATCATCATCTCCGCCATCGAGCGCCTCATCGACCCGAGGATGCCCGAGCAGCTGGGGGTGGGTCTGGCGGTCTCGGTCATCGCCTCGCTCCTCAACGGTGCGGTGGCGTGGGTGCTCTACCGGGCCGGGCGCCGCGAGCGCTCCATGACCCTGGTGGCCGACGCCAAGCACCTGGCCACCGACGTCGTCACCTCCGCCGCGGTCCTGGTCGGGGTGGCACTGGTAGCCGTCTTCGGCTCGGCCGTGCTCGACGCCGTCGTGGCCCTGGGGGCCGGGCTCAACATCATGTGGACCGGCTTCACGCTCATTCGAGACTCGGTGGGCGGTCTCATGGACATCGCCCCGTCCGCTGAGGTGCTGCGCACCGTGGAGGAGGTTCTGGCGCGCCACCGCCAGGTGGGCATGATCGACTTCCACGCGGTGCGGGTGCGCGAGGCCGGCAACCGGCGTTTCATGGAGCTGCACGTGCTGGTTCCGGCGGCCTGGAGCGTCAAGAAGGGGCATGACTTCACTGAGCAGGTCATCGACGAGCTCATCGAGGCCGACACCAGCCTGCGTATCTCGGCGCACCTGGAGCCCATTGAGGACCCCAAGTCCTACGAGGATCTGGAGGACATTTAAGAACTCCCAGGTCAAGTCGGTTTCCATCATCGTGCGGACATGTCAGACTCAGCCCCATGAATGCAATGAGGCTCACCGGCTCAGCACCGTCGCTGCGTCAGCACACGATCACTGCTCCCGTCCCCGCCTGGCGTCACCCCGACCACGTCGTCCTGGAGACCTGTGTCGAGGACGTCGAGGGCGTGAGGATCTCCGCCCGGGCCGGGGCTGACCGGGCCGAGCTGGGCGCGAACCTCACCGCCGCCGGCACCACCCCCTCGATCGGCACCATCGAGGCCGCCATCTTCGCCGCCGCCGAGCAGGTCGAGCAGCGCCGTGCCCAGGCCGGCGCCCACTGGGCGGAGAAGCCCGAGGCCGCCGCCCCCTTCGGCCTGCGGATCCTCATCCGTCCCCGGGGCGGGTCCTTCGTCTACAACGCCGATGAGGGCCGGGCGATGATCGCCGACGTGCGGCGCATCGCCACCCTGGCCCTGGAGATGGCCGAGTTCACCCGCCCCCAGGCCACGGGCGGGGGGCGCACGACGCTGCCGCCGGCGGTGGACCTGGGCTTCGTCGTCGGTGCCCTGACCGAGGACGGCACCATTGACCGCGGCCTCGTGCGCCTGCTGGTCGACATGGCCAATGGCGCCCCCGTCACTTTCCACCGGGCCTTCGATCAGTGCCGCGACACCGTCGAGGCCTATGGGGACCTGGAGGGACTGGGCGTGCGCTACGTCCTGACCAGTGGGGCGGCCCAGACCGCGGCCGACGGCGCCTCGGTGATCGCCGGACTGGTGGCCAGTGGCGGGCCGACCGTGGTCGCGGCCGGGGCCGTGCGCCCCGACGGCCTGGTCGACCTGGTGGAGTCCACCGGCGTGCGCGAGGTCCACATGCGCTGCCCCCGCGAGGGACTGACCCCCGACGAGCCCCAGCGCACCGATGAGGCCCTGGTGCGCCGCGCCGTCGAGACGGTCCGCGCGGTGCCGCTTCCCGCGTAGCTCGGCAGCCCCGCCCGTCCCTGCCCTCCTCCCGCCCGACGGCGGCGCTGAGGCCGGATGCGCATCCCTGGCGACTCGGGGTGCGCACCCGGCCTGGCACCCTTGTCACTCTCCTCGGCCCTTGGTCCCCGGTCCGGCATCCTCCGTTAGCGGAGAATCCTCACGGTTCGTAGATATCTACAGCCCGGCGAGCGTCCGGAGGTCTCGACGCCTCCGTCACGCTCGAAGCGCAATCGGAAGAACTACCGATGCATCCCCCATGCTCACCCCTATTTTCTGTCTTAGGTTGACCCCATGAACGACGTCCGCATCGATACCCCACGCGGGATCACCCTGGCCGGCACCCTCCAGCTGCCTGCCGGAGCCGCCCCCATCGATCTGGAGGTTTCTACGACGTCGGAGGACACCCAGCCCCCACAGGCGCGACCTGAGGGCGTGGTCCTGCTGGCGCACGACTTCCTCACCGACCGTCACGGCCAGGGCGGGCGCCTGGACTGGATCGGTGCCCGTTACCGCGAGGCGGGTCTGGCCACGCTCAACCTGGACTTCTCGGGTCTGGGTGAGTCCGACGACGACGTCATCACGCTGGCGGGCGAGGCCGAGGACCTGCGGGCGGCCTCCAGCTGGCTGGCCGGCCTGGGCTTCACCCGGCAGATGATCCACGCCAACGGTTTCGGGGCGACGGCGGCGCTCCTGGCGAGGCCCGAGCACGTGCGCACGGCGGTTCTCGTGGGGGCCATCGTGGGGCCGCAGTCGATCCTGTGGGAGGAGATCTTCTCCTCCGAGCAGCTCGATGAGCTCGCCCAGCACGGGCTGACGCGCCTGGTGGATGACAATCCCAACTCCCGCGAGTGGAACGTCCTGTCCAAGGAGACGCTGGCGGACTTCTCCATGCAGGATCCGCAGCGCACCCTGGCGGACCTGCCCTGGCCGGTGCTCATGGTGCACGGGGTGCTGTCCAACGAGCTGCCCGACACCGCTGAGGCCACCGCCGAGGGCTTCCCGCTTCTGCCCGATTCCAGCCAGATGGTCCATGTCCACGCCGAGTCCCTGGAGCAGGCCCAGGAGGAGGTCGCCCGCTTGAGCGTGGAGTGGGCGCAGCGCCGCCTGCGCTGAGCGGCCGCCCGGCTCCTTGTGCCAGGCGGTGGCATCGCCGTCGGCGTGCGCGAGGAGGGCCGGGGCGGATCAGGACGGACGGTAGGCCTTGACGGCACCGTTCTCCTCGAAGGTGATGAGGAAGTCGCCTTCGGGGCTGTAGCCGGCCCAGTTCCCCAGCGGGAGCGGTATGGGGCTCTCACCGGTGGACATGTCGACGAGGTGCAGATCTGTCTCAGCCTCGCTCTTGTGCTCGAAGAAGACGCCGATCTCCCCGTCTCCGGAGTGGTGGACGCCCTGGATGGGCACGCCCTGGCAGCCGCCGACGCCGGGGAACTTCACGGACAGCGAGTTGTCCTCACCGAGGTCGATTCTCTGGCCCGCCACCGTGATGGACGTGCACTCCTTGTCATCCTTGTTGATCGAGTAGGTCGACGGCGCCCAGGAGGTGTCACCGTTCTTGAGCCAGGCGCGCGCCTGGTCGAGGGTGAAGTCCTGGGGCGACCACGGGTAGTCGGTGAAGTCCTCAGGAACGCCTACATCAAAGGTCTCCTTGACCGAGCCATCGGGGTTGATGAGGGTCACGGTATCGGGCCGCCCCGAGGACGGGGGCTGGAGGTCGAAGAGCATCCAGCCGTTCTGCAAGGCAGTGGGCGAGGTGGACATCGAGGCGCCCTCAATCGGGGAGGCCTGACCGGTGTTGAGGTCGACATGCAGGTACTGCGTCTGCCTCCCCCAGAAGATGCTCGCTACCGCATAGTGGTCGAAGCGGGGCGAGATGGTGGCGTTCGCAGAGCCGGGGTCGTCGAAGGGGAGCTTCTTCTGCCAGAGGCGCTGCTTGGAGGAGGACCACATGGTGCAGGTTGCGCCTTCGCAGGAGATCGCCTTGTCTGCGTTGATGGCGACCGAGGCCCCCGCCTCCCAGGGAGCATCCTCATGCTTCTGGGAACCGAGGTCGACGAGCTTGCCTGCCTCGACCAGCTTTCCGTTCCATACGTCGAGGGAGTACGACTCGGCCTCTGACTCGAAGTCCTCCTCCCACAGGAGCTTGGGAGTCTTGCTCGTCAGTGAGAACACCTCGACATGCACCTGACTGTCTTCGGAGACCGCCCGGATGACATAGTCGCCGACGTGCTCGACCGAGACATGCCCCTCACGGCCGGGCTCGTTCTTGGGGGCATCGAGAGCCCAGACCTCCTCGTAGCCCTTGGCCCAGGCCTTGGTCCAGCCCGATGTCGGCTTCTTCAGGTCAGCCCGAGCCCCGCCTCGGACATGCAGCCACCAGTAGGCTGCTCCCCCTCCGGCAACCGCGAGGACCAGCACGACCACGACCGCCACGATGACGGCGGTGCGCCGTCTGCGCTTGGGCGCCCCGCCGTCGGGGGCGCCCGGATAGACCGGACCTGCCTGGTACGACGCCGGCGCCCCTGTCGGGAGGTAGGGAGCCTGGGCCGGCTGCTGCATGACCGGCTGACCGGGAAGGCCGCCCGCCGCAGGCGGATTCTGCCAACCCACCCCGCCCTGAACGCCGTCGGGAGCCGGGACGGCCTGAGTGGCTTGAGGTCCGTAGGGAGGCTGAGGCCCGCCAGCACCGTGTGGGAAGGGCCCCGAGGAGTGGCCCGGCCACTGGGGAGTATCCGTCATGTCGGTGAGTATTTCACGCAGGGCCCCCACCGGCTCGGCCTTTGACAGGAGGTCCTGCCGCAGGGTGATCGGGCGAGGGGGCGCGCATGGGGGACAATGGGCCACCTATGGAACAGGGCGAGCATCTCACGCAGAACCAGGGCGACGATCACGCCGGGGGCCATCGCGGCCAGCAGGACAGCGACCTCGGCGCGCGCAGCACCGAGAGCACTCAGGCGCCCGCTGACG